>NZ_CALKTS010000020.1 GCF_937997595.1 uncultured Campylobacter sp.
AAGGTGCTGAAAACGGCGACTACGCAAAGCAGAAATATTTTAAGCGATTTGACGCAACGTAGACAACCTGCTAGATTACTTGATTACGACGCAGGTTTTTTGGATATGCGATAGGCGTTTGTGCCCATACTCGCTGAACTTAAATTTTAGCCGTTCGTGAACGTCGCTCGCTTCCTTTTTTTTGAAAGACTCAAATTTTAGTCGCTTGTGAGCGCCCATTCGCTTCCTTTGCCCGCGTAAATTTAGCGCATAAAAACCACGACCTCGCCGCGCTCAAACGTGATCTGCCGCCCCGCTAGATACAGCTCGAAGTAGGGCTTTAAAAAGTCCTCCTGCGGCCTTTGCGCGTAGTTTGGATACTGTAAATACGCTGAGAGCAGGTAGTCGCAGTCGATCGAATAGCACGCCTCGCCGAGCACCCACAGCTTCGCATCGAGCTTAGGCGCGTCTATCATCCACTCCGTGATCGCCCCATAGACGGCGTCCGTAAGTTCGCCTTCATGCCCCCTAAAATCAAAACCTTCCTGCACGCGCGCGGATTTTATTTCGCCAAGCATTTTTAAAAGCTCGTCATCGTCGATAAACTCGGCAAAAATTTTTAAATTTCGAACATGCGCTAAAGCTAGGCTCTTAAGCGCTTCTTCGTCAAATTTAGTATCTTGCGGCGGACAAAAATACCCGGGCGCCACGCCTTGATCGAATGCTTCCCGCGTCTGCTGCGCCGTGACTGCGTAGATCGGCATTATGCGCGCTTGTAGCTCAGCGCCGTTTTGCAGCGGCGCAAACACTGCCTCCACGCCGGCGCCGTCAGGCATGAAGCACTGAAAAAGCCCGTAAAGCTTATCCTGCAGATCGATCTCTTCGCAATCTAAATCACAAGATCTAGCCCAGCAGTCTCGTTAATGCGACTGGCGTACTCGAAATTCGTCATTTTCGCCCTTTAAATTTTGACCGTCAAAGCGTTTGGGTGGAATTTTACCTAAATTTTGCGCATTTGCCGAATTAAAATTTATGTGCGATGATACTTTTGTAGAATTTAAAATTTAGCGGTTCGGTTTGGGCTTGGTACAGC
>NZ_CALKTS010000021.1 GCF_937997595.1 uncultured Campylobacter sp.
AAAAATTTTGATAATTATATAATGTTCGTATATAAAAACGGATAAAATTTCGCCGTGCGGCTAAATTTAAAAAACTTCGATTTTTAGGCGGTAGTGGTGAAATTTTACGTCGCTAAACTGCTGGAATTTTAGTAATATTTTGATCTGATTTTGCGTTAGTTGTCGATAGAATTTATGCGAAATAGAATTGCGTGCGAGCTTCTGCTAAATTTTAAACAGATCTAGGCTTGATTTATATCAAAGCTTCACTGCGTGCCGTTAGCGATAAAATTCTACGTCATAAAATTTTAAATTCACGCGCAGATCCGTTTGAGGAGATAAAAATGCAACACTAAATTTTTGGTAGCTAAAAATTTCAAATAATGCCGATTTTCAAAAGTGCCGCTGGTTAGGCGATACTAATCGCAGAAGCGCTTATCCGCGTTATTTGCTTTGCGCTTGGCTAGGAAGTCCGCCTTTTTAGCGGGGTCTGCGAAAAACTCGTCCTGCCTAAGTAGCGCGGCGTCCATTTTGTCCTCGGCTGCCTTGAGCGCGGTGGCGCGATCTGCGAAGCGAGACGGAAATTTCTCATCAAATATCGCTTTATACGGGTGCGCCTTGACCCAGTCCCTAGCGCGTGCCGCCGCATCGCGTTGTTTAGCAAGATCGCAGAATGCGTATGGATTTACCATGTTGCCGACGAGCTGTAAAAACGCCGCGTTCGCGGACTCGGTCTCACGAAATATCTCGTCCTTGATGTCGATGACGCGAGCGAAGGTTAGGAATCGATTTTTGCCCGCGTAGAACCAAAATACCGCGTCGTCCTTAAGCCCCAGATCATAAGCACGTGCAGCGACAGTCATTAGCGTAGTCGGAGCGACCATGTCCGGGGCGTCTTCGATGATTTTGATCGCCTTTTTTAGGCTCGTCACGTCGTTTTTCATCAACAGATCGTCGATCGGCTCGTAAACGTGCACGTATTCGGGCTTACCATCCTTGGCCGAATAAAACGGCGAAACATAGATGTCGATCGAAGTGATTTTTTCCACCTTGTCCTCACCCTGGGCGCTCAAAGTAGCAGCCGCCGCCGCACACAGCAGCAGTGAAC
>NZ_CALKTS010000022.1 GCF_937997595.1 uncultured Campylobacter sp.
GAAATTTTAAAATTTTCCTCGATCTAAAGCTCTACGACATCCCAAACACGATGGCTGACGCCGCCGAGGAGATCGCCAAGCTCGGCGTAGATATGATAAACGTGCACGCAAGTAGCGGCAAACGCGCGATGGCTACGGTTATGGAGCGACTGGGCAGGCTAGCTTCGCGCCCGTTGGTGCTTGCGGTTTCTGCGCTAACTAGCTTTGATCAGGCGGAATTTAGCTCGGTTTACGAGCAAAATTTAAACGACGCCGTGCGCAAATTTGGCGTGATGAGCTACGAAGCGGGGCTTGACGGTATGGTCTGCTCGGCGTTCGAGAGCCGCCTGATAAAGGACGCCACGAGCGCAAATTTTATCACGCTCTGCCCGGGCGTACGGCCTTTTGGCGAGAGCGCGGCAGATCAAAAGCGAGTGGCGGATCTGGACATTGCGCGCGAGGCGGAGGCTAATTTTATCGTGATCGGTCGTCCGATCTATCAGGCGCAAAACCCACGCGAAATTTGCGAGCGGATTTTGGGTCAAATTTAGCGTCAAAACTTGCGTAAAATTTAACTCAAAATAATTTTAAGCATGGTGTTCGTGCGCAAAAAATTTTAATTAAATCATCGTAAAAGCGCGACTTGGACGGTGACTTCGCGCAGCAGCGAGATAAAATTTAGCGAGCTTTGTAGCGCAGGAATGAAATTTAAAATTTCATTCGAAGCGACGGGCTTGGCGGAGCTTAAAAGAAATTTGAGGTAAATTTGAGCGATTTTAAGAAAATCCCCTATGTCGGCGAGGCGACAGAGGCCGATCTGCTGGCACTCGGCTACACTGACATCGCTTCGCTAAAGGGCGCGGATCCGGACGAGACGAAAGAACGCACAAAGGCGCTCGGGCGCGGCAGCGACAGGTGCATCCTCTACGTTTACCGAGGCCAGCTACTACGCCAGCACGCCCCGTCCCGACAAAGCCAAGCTGAAATGGTGGCTTTGGAAGGATTAAATTTACAAATTTGACCCGCGGCGAGTCGTTTAAATTTGAGCGGATTTGCTAGCAACCGACGCGGCTGCGTTTGCGGCACGAAACGGCGCCTCACGGAAGTGCAAGCTAGCAAGCGCAACGAACGGCGCAAATTTTATACGCGAGCTTTACGAACACAATGCGATAAAAGCGACGCAAAGAGCGTAAATTTAACGGGCACGGCGTAGCGGCTAGTGCGAAGTACAAACATAGCCACAATATGAAATTTTGATTTATTCACAGGCACGCTTTGCGACGAAGCAGCCTGCACGAAATATAAAATCGCTCCGATTTCTGGCAAGCGCGCGCCAAGCCGTATATGCGCCATAAATATAAAAGCAGCGACAGTCGGTGTCTTTAGGTGCGCACGGCGCGGTCTTTCACGACGGCAAGGAGCGGCAGTTGATATTTAATAATCGCGCTATGGAGAAAATGAAATAGACGGCGCGAGTTTTGCTTTTTTGGCGTAAATTTTACGAACGCCGCGCAGATTATCGCGCGAGCTTTACGGGCGGCGCGTAAAAACGTAAATTTAACGGGCGCCGTATAATGGGGCGCCCGTAAAGCGAAAGGACGGTAGAGATGAAATTTTTTGCTATTTTGATTTTGTGTGCGAGCGCGCTTTTGGGCGAGACGATCAGCGCGAAATATGAGATTTCGTTCGGCGTTTTCGGCGCGGTCGGCAGCGCAAACACGCGGCTCGTGCGCGAGGGCGATCGCTACGAGATCGTCATGGATGCCGTTGCGCAGGGCGTCGCGGGCAGCCTAAGCGGGCAAAGGCGCGAGAGCTTCCGCTCGAAGGGGCGCATCGTGGCGGGGCTTTTGATGCCCGATCTCTACGTCCACGAGGTCTCGCGCAAAAA
>NZ_CALKTS010000023.1 GCF_937997595.1 uncultured Campylobacter sp.
TCAACCTACGGAGTGAGCCCTTCTGCACGGAGTTTGCCGGGCTGCGACTAAAAATAATGCACCATCCGTTTTATCTCTTTGACGAGAAGCCCGTAGCGCAAAATGAAGCAGACGGGTTAAATTTAGGTGCGGGCGCGGATCGCGCGGTAGATTCTCGCAGGAATTCCGGCGCGAGCCTAGCTAAAAATTTAAGCTTAAGCGACGAAGCAAATCGCAGCGCAAATTTAGACTCAAACTGCAGAGCAGATCGCGGGAAAATTTTAATCGCAAATTCTAAAACGGCGGATCGCGAGGCAAATTTAAACTCAAATTTTAATGCTGCGGGCGTTGATAAAATTTTAAATGGCACGTGCCGTGCAGATGAAAATTTCAAAAACGCGCATAGTGCGAGCGCGAATTTAAAAAGCAGGCAATCCGTAAGTCTAAATGTGAGCTTGGGCGTGAATACAGGCGTGGATGTGAACTCAAACACAAATTTAGACTTAAGTTTGAACGCGGATACCGCTTCAAGCCCGAACGCAAATTTAAACTCAAATGCAAGCGCGAATTTAGCCACTAATACGAGCCCAGATATGAACTCTAAAGCAAGCTCGGGTGCGGATCGCGCAGTAAATTTAACAGCGCCGAGCTTAAACGCGAATTTATCCGCACCAAACTCATGCGCAAATTTAACCGCGCTGAACTTGGGCTCAAATTTGACCGCGAATTCTGAGCTCAATGCAGGCGGCGAAAGTAAAAATCGGGGTCTATGCGGATGCGGCGCAGATAAAATTTCAACTATCAAAATTTACGGCCATACCCACTATCTCGCCGCGGCGGTAAATAAAAACGGCGCGCTTGTGCTAAATCCGGGCGAGATTTGCGGACGCAAAAAGAGGCTTTTCGAGTTTGCCTACGTCGTGGCACAAGACGGGAAATTCCGCGTATTTCACGTCTGTGCCGCGCCCGAAAAAGCTCTAAAATGGCAAGAACGCGAGATAAAACTATGAATGAAATTTACGTCTTAATCGCGCTATCGTTTTTGATCTTTGCTTCGCCCTTTTTGGCTAGCCTAGCTAGAATTCCGCTCTCGCCTATGGAGATCATGCTTGGCATTATAGCTGCAAATTTAGGGCTTTTGCCGCCAAGCGCGACCTTCGATCTAGCCGCGCAGATCG
>NZ_CALKTS010000024.1 GCF_937997595.1 uncultured Campylobacter sp.
GCTAAACGTGCCGCCTATGCTAAAAGCCTATATCGACATCGTCTTTTCGCACGAGCTGGTGGGTTCCGGCGCGCTTAAGGGCAAGGTCTTGCAGCTCGCGCTAAGCGCCAGTACGCCGCTTAGCGAGTACTCCAAACAGGGTGCGATCGGCTATAGTATGGATGAAATTTTAACTCCGCTTAAGATTGCGGCAAACTACTGCGAGATGGAGTTTGCCGTGCCGTTTGTCAGCAGCGGGTTTGAGCCCGGCGAGTTTGGCGACGATGCCGTAGAGGCCGCAGCTGCACGCTTTGGTAAGCTTTTGCGAGGCGAACTAGGCCCCGACGAGTATCAAATTTAGTAAAGCAAATCTTGCTATCTGCGGCTACGAGCCGAAATTTTACAAGAGTGATTTTATCCGCGGAATCTACGCCTTTTAACGAGCCGATCGGCAAAAGCTAAAAGTGGATCTAAACACGCTATGGATGGCTCGACTGATACGTGCGTGCACTCGTCGTAGCCAGTGTTGATTGCTTGCAAGGTACAAGCGTGTTTAAACAGCGCGCATCGGCTAGCTAATGTTGTCATCTATGGAGGCACGAATGGGCGTTCGGCTCGAAGTCATCGGCGTAAAACTCATCGTGTTTATTTGCGCAAGAGTGGTTAAATTTCGTAGCAAGTGGCAAAGTAGGGGGTAAAGTGTGTGTCGTGATCTTTTTGGATCGGGTGTGGGTTTTTGCGAAGCGGTCTCTGTCGCGCTTAGAAAGTTTAAATTTTAAAGTTTGCCGCATCGCGTAATATTTTGCAAAACATCGCACCGCCACCGCGAAAAGATATGCTGAGCCTGCCGCTGTAAAAGTGTGGTGATCGGTCATTACCGAGCAAAGTAGCGCCGTAGCAAGCGCGTAAAATATGAAAGCACATTGCTATAAGCGAGTAGGCAGAGTGAAGAGGAGGGGTCTGTGTTTCATAAATATCTCGCGTGAGTGGGCTTGCGCGATGAATGGATGCAAAGCCTACGCAAAATGCGCACTGCGGTAAAATAGGGTAAGACCGCTCTTGGTGTGATTGGGGCTGGATGTCGCGCGGGGTGCATCTGCGCGCATGAGAGAAAAGACCGCTTATAGCGTTATTTGAGTTGCTACAAAATTTGATTTATCAAAAGAGATTTTTGAAGAAGGAGCAGAATTTATAAAATTTCGCTCCTTGATTTTGTGATGTTTAAAGCGCGTGCATCGTTGTCGCACGCACCGTTACGCTTGATTATTTTACACCGACGATGATTTGAGTAGCTTTGATGATTGCGGTTACTTCGTCGCCGACTGCTAGCGCCAAATTTTTAACGGAGCCGTTTGTGACGATCGCGCTTAGATTCTCACCGTCTGCGGTTCTGACATCGATTTCAGCATTGATTGCGCCCTCTTTAACGGCGGTGATTTTGCC
>NZ_CALKTS010000025.1 GCF_937997595.1 uncultured Campylobacter sp.
GCGGCATCAACCGCTTCACGCTCGAAATCCCGCTGATTTTCATGGCGTCGGATAAATTTAAAGAGCAAAACGCTGATCTTTGGGCGCGCATCGCGGCAGCCAAAGACAGGCCGTTTTTAAACGACGATCTCATCCACGCGATTGCGGAAATTTTAGAGATGACCGACCTCCCCGAGTTTGACCCCGCTCGCTCGGTGATAAACGCGGATTTCAACGCCTCGCGTCCGCGCATCATCGAGGGGGTCGATTACGATAAGGTTTACAAGCTGCAAAAGGAATTTGGCGAGTAAATTTAATGAAATTTTACGCCTTTTAGCGGCGCAGAATTTCGCTTCTTAAAATTTGCGCTCTTATCGCAAGCGCTCGCGCCCTAATTTGGCTTTCGGACGGGCGCGGTCGCGTCAATTTACGCCGCCACGAGCTCTGCGGTAAAATTTCTCGCCGCGTAAGTCTGCCGAGTAAAATTCAGCTTTGTAAAATTTCAAAATTTTGCGGCTAAAATTCCACGGCGCAGAATTTTCCATGCGTTCACGAAATACAAAAATTGCGAAGCTCATTCGAATAGCGAAATTTTGAAATTTCGGAATTTTAAAATTTGGCGGTGTAAAATTTATCCGCGCGGCACGGAATTCTACCGCTCAAATTTCACGGCGCAAAATTCCTCAGCACAAAATTTACCGCCAGAATTCAGCTCACAATTTAAAATTTCAAAATTCTAAGCCGCGAAATTTTATGCCGAAAAATTTTACGTTCCAATCGGCACGGAGTATCTGCTGCCCGAGCCGCGCATAAAATTCTACGCTTTAAAATTCCAAGCCATAAAATTTTACGCTGCGAAATTACACCGACAAAATTTTATGTGGCAAAATCCCGCGCCGTAAAATTTAAAAGCGGCTCTTGCTACAAAATTTCGCGAGCTCAATTTATGCTGCCGCAGCGATATTTGCCCGCTACGAAGGTGATTTTATCGCGAATTTTAGCAATCTGTCTTAGCGCCTCCGCCAAGAAATCCACATCGCTTTCATCGTGGACGAACGAGAAGCTAGCCCGCACCCAAGCGGGTTTGCGCGACATTTCGGTATCGGGCTGCAAACCGAGCAGATCAAAGCCGTATGGCGCTGCACAGTCGCAACCTGCGCGGGTCTGGATTTCAAATTTCTGCCCGAGCACCCCGGCCAGCGCGTCTGCGCCGAGTCCTTGCATATTAAAAGCAAAGATCGGCACGCGCGGCGCGGTGAGATTGCCGTAAATTTCAATCTCTGGGATCTTTGAAATTTCGCTTATGAAGCGCCTGCAGATCGCCTCTTCGCGCGACTTGATCGCCTCTAGTCCCGCGCTTTTGCGAAGCTTTAGAGCAAGATAAGCTCGCACCAGCGCGATGATGCCCGGCGTGCCCGCTTCTTCCAAGCGCTCCTTGTCGATTATAAAGCGCTGAGTTAGGGCATCCGCGTATTTGATCGTGCCGCCTCCCGCGAACGTCGGCTCCTCGCCGCGCAAAAGCTCCTTTCGCACCGCCAAAATCCCGCTAGCGCCTACGCCACCCAAAAGCTTGTGCGCGCCGAAAAACATGCCGTCGCAAAAGCTGGTATCTACGTTTTCGTGCGCGATGAGCGCGCTAGCGTCCACGAACAGCCGTCCGCCGTGCGACTTGAGCATCAAGTAAGCGCGCTTGTAATCGAGCTTAAGCCCCGTCACATTCGATGCTGCGGTAAGCACGCCGTAAATTTCGCGCCCTTTGTTTGCGGATAAAATTTCGCCCAAGCGCGCAAAATCCATCAGCCCGCTTGGATCCGGCGGAACGCGCACGACCTCGCAAAGCCCCTGCCTTAGGCTGATCTCCACGGAATGGTGCTCAAAAGGCGAGATGATGAAAAGCGGCAGATCTTTTAGGCTCTCGCGCCGCAAACTCAGCCTATCTCGCGTTGCTGGCGGCAGGTAGATGCCTAGAATTTCCCAGAGCTTCTTTATTGCCGCAGTTGCACCAAATCCGCACGAGATCAGATAGTAGCGCTCCTCGCAGCCCAGAAACTCTTTGATTTTCGCCCTTGCATTTTCGTAGTAATCGCTCGTGATCTCGGCGTTGGCTCCGCCTGCGGAGTGGACGTTGGCGTATGTTGCAAGCACGCGCTCGATCTCCG
>NZ_CALKTS010000026.1 GCF_937997595.1 uncultured Campylobacter sp.
CGTTTTAAAATTTTATCGTTAGCGGCTCGGGCACTTTGCGGCGTTAAATTTGCCGTTCGTGCCGTGCTTTAGCGACGCAATCCCAAGCGAAGCCTGCCTTGCGTCCTTTCAAAATTTTATTTCGTTCAAATTTATCCGCACCTTTGTTTGTACGCTGCGCATCGGTATTGCCGCGCTTATGAACTGCACCGCGTGCGCTTACCGTGTCGCCGCACAAAATCTTGCAATCTCACAGCTCGAAATCAAAGCAGTAAAACTCATCCGCCTCGCTCCAGAGCTCTTTTAGCGAACGTCCGTCTATCTGCGGCGCGGCGTAAAGCTCCCGCAGCGTGGCGAAATACCGCTCGCCGCTTGCATTTGCGCCCGCCTCATCCGCGCATCTTTGAAATGAGCAGCGATCCGCATAGGCGATGATCATATACTCTGCGCCGCGCAGACGAAAGCTAAGCTCGGGCTCGCCGCCCTTAAGGACGCATTTTAGCAACATTTGCTCTATGGTTTCAAATGAGTATTTCGACATTTTGCTCCGATCTTAAAATTTTATCTTTTCCACCACATATCGCGAGCCGTTTTACTCCGCCAAAAACCCGAAGCGCTCGATCATATCCAAAAGCATATCGGCTCTGCAAATTTCATCGTCCAGCAGATCGTCGTATTGATCTCGCAGTCGCTCGGCGTCTTGCGCCACGGGCCCTAGATACTCTTTAGCCTGCGCGGGTTCGCCCTTCATCACGTAGTATTCGCCTAAGATCACGCGAGCTTGCGCCTTGCTAACCTCGTCGCCTTCGCCCTCAAGTGCCGCTTTTAGGCTCTGCACGCCGCCCTCCTCAAGCCCTCGTGAGAGCTGCATTATAGCTTTGTTTAGATAAGGCTTCGCATCCATTTTTGCTCCTTAGTTAAATTTTATTTGAAATAGTAGAACAAATTCCCGCCGTACTCCAGATCCACGAACTCCTTGCTGTCAAAATAGAGCTTAAATTTCATGTGGCTCAGGTATTTGGCGTCTTGCGCACGCTCTATCAAATTTCTTATCAGCCGCTCTATTTTTTCGCCCCCTTCGCGCCGCGCCGCGTCCTGCCTAGTGAAATAAAAAACTACGGGCACGTCGGACGCCGCCGCGATATACCAAATTTTAAGCGGCGTCAAAATCTCGTTTCGGTTTCGCAGCAGCTCCGCTACGGCGCCTTGGATCAGATCGGTGCGGATCCGCGACTCGAAGGACTCGACTGAGATATAAAAATTCTTTAGCCCGTTTAGCTTCGCATAAAGCGGCGTGCGGGCGAGATAGCGCTTGATGCACTTTTTATCGGTGATTTTCGCGGCGTCTTTATCGAAGCGAAGCACGATCTTAAGCCACGCCGAGTCCCTGCCCG
>NZ_CALKTS010000027.1 GCF_937997595.1 uncultured Campylobacter sp.
CGCTAGCTCCAAATTCTTTCGTTTAGTTTTAGGTTTTTTACGATCGCTAAAAAGTGCGAAAGCTCGCGCTTGAGCTGCGCGGCAGGGTCGCGGCGCAGCACGCTTTCGTCGATGTCAGGCTCGAAATTATCGCGCCCCGTATTTACGAAAATATAAATTTTGCTATCTAAAAAGCTAAGACTGACGGGCGCGGCTACGGCACTTGCGAAGTGCAAGAGTCTCCGCATAAAGGCGGGCGTTAGAATATACATCGCGCCCGCCGCGTCCTCGCAATACACGGCGAAGGCGGCGTTAAACTCCGCATCGTCCATATCGATCTTTTTTAGCCCGAGGGTGTTCGGCGCGCCGGCGCGAGCGGGAAAAATCAGGGTTTTGGCACTTATGCGTTTGTTAAATTCCGCGTAGAAAAAGGTGCCGAGGATTTCGCTTTTCGAAAATCTATTAAATAAGCTCACGTCGCAAAAGGCAAAACTCACGCCGTCATAAACGCCCGAGACCCTGTCGTTGCCGTATGAGTATCTGTCTAGTCGAAAAAAGAGCCCGGAGAGCTTGAGTTTGGCGGGATCGATATCGCCTGAAATTTCATATCGGTAGCCGAACGCCTTAAAATAGGGCATTAGATAGTGCTCTTTAAAAGCGCGCCGAAATTTTACCGAATAGTCTTGCTTAAAGTCTCTAAACAATACAAACAAGCTCGAAGCAGCCAAGATTAAAATTATAATCGCGAGTAAGATATATTTGGAAATCGTGAGGCGATTTTGTAAATCGTTTAGAAATAGGCTCATAGCAAAAAGGCAGGCAGCGTAGATTATCTTAGCTTTTATGGAGCTTTCATCGCACAAAACGGCTACTATAAGAACAACCGCGAATAATCCTATAAGCGGCAACAAATCCGCCATCTCTCCTCCGTCGCGTAGCTTGTATAACAAAAACGCGCCGTAAATGAGCATGCACGCAGCCGCTAAGATCATATTTCTTTTCGCCTTATACAAAAGCTCCAGTCTGATCTGCTCCAGCTCGCTTGCGCTCATTTTGCTCCTTTTAAATTTGAGATGGATTATGACGCTTGCGGGCTTTAAATTTGCTTACGAACGGCGGCGAAATTTTAAAATTTAGACTTGGATAAATTTACGGTTAAATTTTAACGGCGGATTGTTTAAATGGAGCAAAGGCGGGATTTCGGCATAAATTTAAGCGGCGCGAAATTTTAAAAATTCCGCGCCATAAGAGAGATAAAATTTTACGAACACGATTTATCGCTATAAAATTTCACTGCGCCAAGTCGTAAAATTTCGCGAAATAAATGCCGCAGATTATGCTGCGAAATTTAGGATGCCCGAGCGGACGCCGATAAATTTACGGGCGCTCGCACTGCAAAAAGCGCCGCGCGGACGCCGCTAGCAAAATTTAGATTTTTCTATAAGGCGCCTGACCTACTTCGTAGAAATTGTTGCCCTCGCTGTCGATCGCTACAATAGCAGGGAAATCCTCGACGGTAAGTCGCGCGACCGCCTCGGGGCCAAGCTCTGGATAGGCTAGCACTTCGTACTTTTTGATACTTTGGCTGATTAGCGCGCCCGCTCCGCCGATAGCGACCATATAGACGCAGCCCGATTTTTTCATCGCTTCGACGACGGCGTCGCTGCGGTAGCCCTTGCCGATCATGCCGTTGATGCCTACTTCGTTTATCATCGTAGGAGTATATTTATCCATGCGTCCGCTAGTCGTAGGTCCCGCAGCACCGATTGCCTGTCCCGGTTTTGCAGGAGTCGGTCCCAGATAATATATCGTCTCGCCAGCCAAGCTTACGGGTAGCTTCTCGCCGCGAGCGAGAGTTTCGGTTAGAGCCTTGTGTGCGGCATCGCGAGCTGCGATGATGGTACCGCTGATTAGGACGTTATCGCCCGCCTTTAGGCTTTTTACTACGCTTTTATCGAAAGGTGCGGTAATTCTTTTAACTTCTGACATGATTTCCTCCTTATAGTTCGGCGTCGGCATGACGAGCCGCGTGGCAGTTAATATTAACGGCGACCGGAAGCCCCGCTATGTGGGTCGGATACCACTCTACATTTACCTTAACGGCGGTATTTATGCCGCCCAAGCCCTGCGGACCGACGCCCGTAGCGCGCGCCATCTCCAGTAGCTCATCCTCTAGCTTGGCGTAGCGCTCGTCGGGATTTCTGCTGTCGATCGAGCGAACCGCGGCTTGTTTGGCTAAAAGCGCCGCCTTATCCATCGTGCCGCCGATACCAACACCTACGACCATCGGAGGACAGGCGTTAGGACCAGCGTATTTGACCGCCTCTAAAAATACCTTTTTTACCCCCTCGATGCCGTCTGCGGGAACAAGCATTTTTAGCATCGATTTGTTTTCGCTGCCAAAGCCCTTAGGAGCTACTTTGATCTTAAGCTTGTCGCCGGGGATGATGCGGGTATTGATGACTGCGGGGGTATTGTTCGTGGTGTTTTTACGCTCAAAAAGCGGCTCTGCGACCACGGATTTACGCAGATAGCCGCCTACGTAGCCGTCCGCAACGCCTGCATTGATAGCATCCTCCAAATATCCGCCCTCGATATGCACATCCTGACCGAGTTCGACAAAAACCACCGTCATACCGGTATCTTGGCAGATCGGTGCAACCTCTTTTGCCGCCAAATCGGCATTTTGCAAGAGCTTGCCTAAGATATCTTTGCCGATAGGCGAAATTTCATTTTCGCGTGCTTTCTCAAACGCCGCGCGCATATCTGGCGTGACTTGATAACAGGCTTTTTTACAAAGCTCGCTGACTACTTTTGTAATCTCAGCCGCTTGGATCGTTTTCATGATCTCTCCTTGTATTGAAATTTTAATGGATTATATTCCGTTAAACTAAAAACTTAGTTTAAAATTTTATCTTCATTTAATAAATTTTAACAAAAGGCTAGAAAATAAGCGGTTTTTAATCTTTTTATAATAAAATACCACTTTCCGAATTATCAAATACTAAAAATTTTGCGAAGAAATTTTAAAATCAAGGAAACCTATGAAAAAGAAAACTCTTGTGCTGCTCGTGGGCGCTTGTGTGCTTATAGGAATGATACTTTCTCTTGGGATTGCGGAGATGGTTCACCTTACGGGCACCGATAAATTCTGCGTATCCTGTCATACGATGCAGCCGATGGCAAACGCATTTCACAACGATGTTCACGGCGGCAATAACCCGCAAGGCTTCAAGGCCGATTGCGTCGCCTGTCACGTTTCTCATGAAAATACCTTTATGTACCTTTGGACTAAAGCTCTAACCTCCGCAAATGATGTCTACAAAACGGTCTTTACCGATGCCGATAAGATCGACTGGCAAGAAAAACGCAAGGAGCGAAATCATTTCGTTTATGAAAGCGGCTGTCTAAGTTGCCATCGAAATTTAAAAGAGCAGAATAATCAAGTAAATAAAGCCTGGCTTGCGCATAGGGATTATTTTGCGGGCACTACCGGCAAAACCTGCGTGCAGTGCCACGAAAACGTCGGCCACAAAAATATGGGTATAGAGATTACCAAATATTGGGATAAATACAACCGAGAAAATAACAAAACCAAGTAAAGGAGAAGCAATGCTAAAAAAAGTCGCTATTTTAATAGCCTGTATCGCATCGTTTGCATTCGCAGAAATGCCCGCGCAGCATGCGAATATGTCCGCGTCGGACGCGAACGTAAGCAATTCCGTAAACGTTAGTCTTACGAAGAATTTAAAGGTAAATAGGCAGCTTACGCCGCTAGCTAGACGCTGCGTCGAGTGCCATGCCGAAAAAACTCCGGGCGTCGTTGCGGATTGGAAGATGAGCCGCCACGCTCACGTAGGCGTTAGCTGTACCGACTGCCACTCGCAGCCAGCAGATAGCCCTATGGCAGCTAAAGAGCCGCATCCGAAAGACACAGATAATCATATTTCGGTGCTAGTTAGTCCTAAAACCTGTGCTAAATGCCACAGCAACGAGGTTAAAGATTTTGAAAACAGCGGTCACGCAAGAGGTGCTATGCAGATGCAAGCCAACAAAGGAATGGTTGATCTAATGTATCACTACGAAGGACGTGATATCCCTGATCTTAAACATGCGCCTGATATTACCGGCTGCTCTCAATGCCACGGTAGCGTCGTTAAAATGGATGAGCATAACAAGCCTACCAAAGAGACCTGGCCCGTTTACGGCATCGGTACGGTTTATCCGGACGGTAGCGTAGGCGGATGCAAATCATGCCATTCTGGTCATAAATTTTCGATTGCTGAAGCTCGTAAGCCTGCTGCTTGCGCATCTTGCCACTTAGGACCTGATCATCCGGATATCGAAATTTACAATAACTCAATGCACGGACACGTATTTAACGCTGAAGGCAATGAGTGGAAATTCGATAGCGCTCCTGGTACTTGGGCGGTTCCTGATTACCGCGCCCCTACATGTGCAACCTGCCATATGAGCGGCGGTGTTGGCGATCTGAACTCCACTCACAACGTATCTCAACGCTTGAAGTGGAATTTGTGGCAGCCTAAGAGCAATCTACGCACCGGCGGTAATGAGACTGCGGTAAGCGAGTTTTTAAATACCGGCAAACTAAACGTCGGCAATCCTTTGGCGGGTAACCTAAACGGTCCTGAGGCAGCGCGTGCTGAGATGAAGCAAGTCTGCAAAGAGTGCCATGCAAGCACCCACACGAATAATTTCTTTGAGGTGGGAGATAAGCAGGTGCTTCTATATAACGTTTACAACGACGAAGCGACTAAGATGCTAAAAGAGCTTAAGGAAAAGAAACTTCTAAAAGACGATCCTTGGGCGGATGCGTTCCAGCGAATCTACTATGTTTCATGGCACCACGAGGGTCGCAGAATGCGCCAAGGCGCGCTAATGGGCGGACCTGATTATTCGCATTGGCACGGCGTATTCGAGGTCAAAAACGACATCAGAGAGATGCGCGAAATCTACGAGCGCCGCATCAAAACCGGCAAGATCGAGGAATAATCCCTCTTAGTCTGCTAAATTCTGCCGGACTAAACAGATCAAGCTTGTAAGCCCCTGCACTTCGCGGGGGCTTTTTTATTGACACAAAATTTGGAATTTTATTTTGTGATCCGCAAAGCCCATCGAAAATCGCCCCTAAAAACTACTGTCTAATTATTTAAGATTATTGAGAATTTATGACGGAAATGGCTGATAAATTAGAGTAAATTTATCTCTTTGCAATCCAAAATTAGCTACAATCGCGCATATCATTTAAAAGGAATTTTATGGACAAGCAAACGGCATTAGACTTTTTGAGACTTCATCAGCCGATGCCTGCGCAGCTTTCGGATCAGCTCGCGGCAGAGTTTCGCGCGGTGCGGGAGTTCTTGCGTGATAATCCCTGTGACGAGGCGCTTGAGCCGCTTTTGCGCTCGCTAAACGAGGGCGACGGCGCAGGTGAATATCCGCTCGTGGACGAGGTGCTAGGTGCAGCGGACGATGCTGCTGCGGTAGCTGCGATTAGAGCGGTCTTGGAAGATCCGAGCACGGGCAGCGGAGCGCGATTTTGGGCAACGCTTTTTAGCGTGAGCTTCGTCCGTAAGGAGCTCATCGCAAGTCTGGAGACATCGCTTAAATACGCAAACGATGATTTGATCGAGCTTACGAAGGAGCAGATCGAAATGTTTAAGCAGCTGACGTAAAGCTAGCTGCGTAACTTATAGTTGCGCCTTGCTCACCAGATTGCGCTGCTACAAAGCAAATCCAAATTTATAAAAATCGGCTTTCAAAGGCTGCTTTTAAATTTTAAAATTTTGCGGTCGCTTAAAATTTTTTAGAGGCTACGATTACGAAAGAGACGCACTTTATTTTCTATGCGCTGTGGTAGGTGCCCTGTGCGATGGTTGCTATCGGCAAAGATATAGCGTCGCCGCTAAGTGTGAGCGGCGTAGGCACCGAGAGAGATATGTGCCTAGGCAAGGGTAGAAATTTCACGGCGTCGTTTGAAGTAAAATTTTAAATCTACAGGCTTGTGATAGAATTTAAGTCATAATAGTGAAGCAGAATTTAATATGCGGCGAGCACGACGCTGAAATTTTAAGCTTGCGTCGCGCAGTGACGAGATTTCGCTCGGTGCGATCCGTACGAAATTTTAAGCCGTAAAGATAAAGCGGAATTTCTCATACGTGATTTTCTGAGACGAAATTTTAAGTAATGAGTTTGAAGCGGAATTTTAAGGTGCGAGTTAGAGACTATAAACTCGCACCGCCGATAGAGGATACCGCGCCTTTTTGCGGGCTGAGAACTTCGACCGCGCAACAAAGAATTCCACGCCATTTCGCACTACAGCTACGGACCTCGACCACGCAGTGAGCAAGGCTGCGCTATGCGACCAAGGATGTTGTACTATTTCGCAAGCGATCTTGTAGCGAGATTAGATTATGAGTCTCGGCGTGCGGCATAGGAATTTGGGCGGGTGTGATCCGTGCAAGGTTGCGTGGCACAGATTTTGCGCCTCCATCTGCACCGCCAAAAATTCTACCGAGCGGAGTTGTGATCTAGAAATTTTGCGGCGGCATGAAATCTCCTAGCGCGGATTTTGAGCTTGCGCAAAATTTCGCACCGCTAGCATTTGAGAGACCTGAAATTTTAAATTGCATGTCGCTTTAAAATTTTAAACTTATGAATTTGACCCGCACTTACTTTTAAATCCTAATTCCACGCCATGTTTGGCGATGAAATTTTAAAATTTCATCGCGCCAAGAGTAGCTCGACCAATTGGCGGACGCAGTTAAAAATTAAGTATAGATAAAATGCATCGGCGCGCGTGAAGCGGAGTTAAATTTAAATTGCGGGCGAAATTTTAAAGCGTGGCTTGGATCGTTCTCGGGCATCCGGTTTTGGCTCTAAAATAGTTAAATTTAGCGCTGGTGCTCGCAAGACGCTTCGGCTACCTGATTTTTGCGGTGCCGAAGCAAAGCCCGTTTTCGTTGCACTGCATATTTTCTATCTGCGGATCCTCGCTTTCGCCACAAATTTGAATCATTTGATGCGACGCCTCGTCCATTTTGGGCTCGCTGCAATGCGAAACGCCTGGCTTTGGATGCTC
>NZ_CALKTS010000028.1 GCF_937997595.1 uncultured Campylobacter sp.
ATCGGCTCTTTGTCGTAATCCCTCATAAAATTCCTTTTCGGTATGATTTTTGACGAAGCGCATTTTATCACCGCCTCGCTTTCGACGCGTTTAAGAACGCAGCATATTTGCGGAGGCGCTTGCGGCGAGGCGAGTTGCGATAAGCGGTGATCATCCTCACTAAACGGCGGACAATGTGGCGCTCTTTGCGGCTAGCTATCGGGCTTTTTAGACACAGAGCAAGCTTGTCTGCGACTGATTAGAGAACTGCTTTGGGTACCGAGCGATCTCATCTGCGATTGCTGTGAGTAGAATTTTGCTCGAAACCTAACCCCAATCTCGCCGCGAAATACTCGCGCGGCATCCGCCTTTGTGCTTCGTTTACGTTTAGCCTTATCCAGGCTACCCCGCGGGTCTAAATTTACGCTGAAAACCGAAAAATTTCACGCCTTAATGTCGTAGCTGAAATTTTTCAAAAAATATATACGTAAAGCTTCGCGCTCGGCGCGGCTGGGACGGATGCAAAAAAATACCGCCGCGCCCGTATCGTCCTTACCGCGCAGTAGCAGGCAGTCGCGCAGTCGTAGCCCCGCTCGTCCGTCTAGCCTTCGCGCGACGACGAGCTTTGAAGCGATCAAAATCGCAAAAATGCCCGCCGCTGCATAAATCGCAGCCTCGGCAAAGCCGAATTTGATCGTCAAAAACACTCCTGCGACGTATGCGAAAAGAAGCAAGAATTTTAAAATTTCTTGCAGTTTCAAAAACCGTTCGTAGCTTAGAAACGGCACGCGAAACGTCCGCACGAAGCCGAGCGACGGCTCTATCAGATCGACGCATCCAAGCATAAGATCGTATTTGTCTAGCCCTCTGCGAAAGGATATTTTAAGCTCGTCAAATTCCACGCGAGCCGCCTCTTTGCTACCGCTTCGCAGATAAAGTAACGCTAAAAACATAAAAACGATCGTCAGGCTGGGCTTGGCTCGCTGCGAGCGTAGCGGGCTGTCCGTGTAAAACAGCTCCCCCGATCCGCCGATGTCTAAAGAGATAAAAATGCAAAAAAACGCAAGGATAGAGGCGGAGAAAATTTTATAAAATGTATCGTCGCAGATGAGGCTGAATTCGGGCTTTTGCATTAGTTTTTGTATAGCGGCGCGTCGGTGATTTTAAATCTAAATTTATTGCCCGCGCCGATAAATTTCACGAAGCTCGCTACGTCAAATCCCCGCTGCGGCGTGCTTAGCGGCGGCTTGGCAAGGATCTCGAAGCTTAGCCCCGCGTAGTTGAAAAACTTGCCGCAGCGCCGAAAGCCGTGCCTGCCGTAGAATTCTATGCGGCGCAGGCGCTGCGCGAGATTGGGCGCGTCCTCGTGCGGCGGCTCGACGTCAAGGACGACTTGCGCGCTCGGATTTTGCGTGACGATGAGCGCGAGCAGCCTTGAGCCGATCCCCAGCCCGCGAAATTTCGCATCGATGCCGAGGTAGGCCACGTAAAAAATCTCGCTTTCTCCGCCGCTTGAAATTCCGCTCTCATCGTAGCGCGAAATTCCGCTTTCTGCAGTACCTGACGAAATTTTGTCCTCTGTGGCGCTTGATGAAATTTTGCCGCCCGCACCGCAAATCAAACGGTCCTCGTCGATCAGAATTTTGCTATCTGCACTCGCATTTAAAATTTCATCGCCGCTAAAAGGCTGCGCTTTTCGGCTCGCGATTTTACCGCTAGCAACGCTAAAAAATTTTGCTTCTGAAAATTCCGCTTTACCGCTTGAGATTTCATCCTCTGCGCCGTCAAATTCCGCGCCGCTATGGGCTTTGGATTTTAAAATTTTATCCGCATTTAGGCGAGGCGGCGGCTGTTTGTGGTGCGAAACCGCGCGCTTGTAGGTTTGCTCGGTCCTATAGACGCAAAACCCAACGAGCTCCTCGCCGCTTAAATTTTGCGCCGCCACGCTTGAATTTTCGCCTGTCGCCGCGCTGGGATTTTTACTTTCCAAGCTGGATTTTTCACACGTCGCATTAGATTTTTTACCTATCACGCTGCGATTTTTGGAATTCAAAGAGGCGAATTCTACCGCGCTGCGGTTAGCCGCATCGGAATTTTTACTCGTAGCATCGCGATCTTGGCTCGCTTCGCCGCAATCTTGCTTTACCGCGCAAAAATCCTGCTTCGGCGCGCATAAATTTTCGCTTTCCGCCGCGTGATTTTTACTCGTAACACCGACAGCACCCAGGGCGCTAAAATCCTCGAAAATCGCCGCGATTTCAAGCTGTCCTTTGCGCGACATTTTTAAGAAATTTTTTATGCTGATACGCTCGATTTCGGGGAACGCTGCGACGTTGATCGCCTCTATGCGTGCGATCAGCGCCGAGTCCTCGCCGATACGCTCAAGTCTCATTTTGCCCTCCTTGTCGCGATAGGCCTACCGCGTAAATTTAAAATTTGCCCGCCTCGCTCGCGGGAATTTCATCGCTCGGCCCTTGAAATTTCATGGAATTTCGCAAAATTTCGCCGCGCCGCTCGTCTAAATTTAATCCTCGCCGTAAATTCGCTTTAAATTCCCCAGCGTCGCGCTCGCGTTTAGCAGTAGCGCATCGGCGATCGCCAGCCGCGCCATTGCGGTAGCTACGACGCTGCCGCGCACGGCGATACACGGATCGTGCCGTCCGCGCAGCTCGCAGACCGCGTCTGCGCCGCGCACGTCCACGCTGTGCTGCGCCATAAAAATACTCGGAGTGGGCTTAAAATGCGTCGCAATCTCGATAGGCGCGCCGCTACTTATGCCGCCTAGGATCCCGCCTGCGTTGTTGCTTGCGAAATTTGCGCCGATCTTGCCGCCGTTGGTGCGGATCGAATTTTTGCTAGCGCCCATGAAATCATTGTTTTCGCTGCCTTTTAGCGTGCTTGCCTTCACTCCTGCGCCGATCTGCACGGCCTTTACACCGTTTATACCCATCAGCGCGCCCGCAAGCGTCGCATCGAGTTTACCATACAGCGGCTCGCCAAGCCCCGCAGGCACGCCCGTGACGCGCGTTAGCACGCAGCCGCCGATGCTATCGCCCGCATTTTTGACGCTTAGGATTAGCTCCTTCTGTGCGTCCTCTACAGCGGGATCGAGCGCGAAAATTTCACTGTTTTGCGCAAAGTCGAAGTCTAAATTTTCCGCGTAAATTTCGCCCACGCCGCAGATTCCGCTCTTTGCGGAAATTTTAAAGTGATCCAGCAGGATTTGCGCGAACGCTCCTGCAGCCACGCGCACGGCGGTTTCGCGCGCGCTTGCTCGCCCGCCGCCTCGGTAATCGCGCAGTCCGTATTTGGCAAAATATGTAAAATCGGCGTGAGCGGGGCGGAAAATATCCTTTAGATTTTCGTAGTCCTTTGAGTGCTGGTTTGCGTTGCGTATGATAAATCCGATCGGCGCGCCGGTGCTGCGACCGTCAAAAATTCCGCTTAAAATTTCGATCTCGTCGGCTTCTTTGCGCGGCGTAGCGTATCTGCCGCCCGGTTTGCGGCGGTCAAGCTCGCTTTGTATATTTGAAATCTCGATCTCCACGCCAGCCGGCAATCCGTCCAAAACGCCGCCGATCGCCGCGCCGTGGCTCTCGCCGAAGGTGCTAAGGCGCAATCTCTCGCCGAAAGTATTCATAGTGCGCCTCCTTGATCGCCGCCGCCTTGTTTGTCCGTATCACGCCCGCTTTTTTTGCCGCCTCGATCATTATGGTCGCTCTTTGCGCTGCTTCGCGCTCGTCCGCCGCCATTTCGCGAGCCTTTTTTGCCGTTCTGAGCGCGATTTGCGCCGCTTTGTGCGTCGCTATCGAATGCTGTTTGCTCGCCATTTGACGCATTAGCACCGTGCGAAGCGCCGTTTTGTAAAAGCTCGATCGCGATTTGCGCGCATTTTTGCTCGGCCTCCTTTTTGCTCGCTCCCACGGCGGATGAGAGCCGCTTGCCGCCTACGAGCGCCGCCATTTCGAAGCTTTTTTTGTGATCGGGGCCGCTCGAGCCTAAAAGGATATATTCGGGCGTGACGCCGAATTTTGCCTGTGTAAGCTCTTGCAGCGCGGTTTTGTAGTCTCGCACGAGCTCGTTAAAGCTGATGCGCGGATAGAGGATTTCTAAGATTGTAGTCGCGATTCGGGCGGTGTTTTGCAGCCCGCTCTCAAGATAGACGGCGCCCATTATCGCCTCAAAGGCGTCCGAAAGCAGCGAGGGTTTCTCGCGTCCGCCGTTACGCTCCTCGGACAGCGACATATTCAG
>NZ_CALKTS010000029.1 GCF_937997595.1 uncultured Campylobacter sp.
CCGCGCCGTAATGGATTTGTGAGGCGGGCGCGCTTGCTATAAGCTAGCTCGGGTGCGGCAGCGAGCTAGCAGTTACAGTACGTAGTAGGCGGCTAAAAAGCGTTGCGGACGCAGCAGGCAAGGTGCGGGCGCAGGCGATTTTGAAATTTATTAAGCCGCTAACGGCGCGGATTAAAGTGCCGTTATTGCGGTTAGTAGCCCAAAGATGATCCCCGGGAAATTTGCTGCGGCGAGCGGATAGTCCTTTTTAGGCTTTAAAAGACCGTAGCTAAGCTATATCGTGCAGTTTATCGCGGCTGCGAGCGGCCGGAGAGACGGGACTTTGTTGCCGTCTAAATTTGCCATTATGTTCGGCACAATAGGATATATACATTATGACCGACAGGCATGTGCCCGCCAAGCTAAAATTTGTAAATTTCTTTCACTCATTTATTTTCCTCATTTTTAAAATACATTTCAAATTTATGAATAAAACGAAATGAGATTTTAATATATTAAAAATAAGAAACGAATTAAAAATGGCTAGAAATAAAATTTGGCTTTAGATTTATAACAGCGCCCTCTTGCCTGCTCGCGTCTGCGTAAATTTTAAAGCGGCATTTGAGGCGCGCATTTAAAAAAAGCGGCGAAATTTGCGCCAGATAACGGTTGAAATTTAAATTTCAAAGAGATAAAATTTAAGCGACGGCTACAGCTAAATTTAAGCAAAATTTTACAGGAAAATTACGGTAAAATTTTAAAAATATGAGAAGTAAATTTTATAATTTCTCGGACGTTAAAGATAGGAGTGTTTGCCCTAAATGCGGAGGCGAACTGCAAGATTATGCCGAGATAGAAAAATCGGATCAAATAGAAAAGAATAAAAAGCTTGAGAAATATTTTAAATTTGAAAAAGAGTGGCTAAAGATGGTGCAAAATCGGCGCGATGAGGAATAAAATGCTAAATTATAAAAATATCGGTTCTATTTACGAGCTTGGCTCTTTGTCCAAAAACGGCTCGGATATATATTTGCTTATCGGATCGCACTTTATGGATAAGATAGATATCTTTAGTAATATCACAACGGATTTTCTTATAGGCGTCAAGTGGATATTCTTCTACGCAGAGAAAGCGTCGCGATTAGAAGATATCTTTGATGGTTTTATAGAGCGGCACGATTTATTGGATATCGTTACATTGTCATACGGAATCGATGAAAAAACGGAGCTTGTAAATCTATTTTTATCCAAGATTACTCCAACAACTATGGGCGTATCAATATTAGATGAGAAAAATGCAACCGAAAACGAGCTATTACGTGAAATTCTAAAAGGCGTAAATGATAAAAATAGCGATAAAATTTAAAATGAGGTGAAATATGCAGCAAAATGAAGGGTTGTATTATTTAATATCTGGATTCATATACGATTGGTGCGATATAGAGCTGTTTTGCGATGAATTTTATAAGATGTATGATTTGGAATCGCAATATTGCGCAACCAATAAAGCGGAAGAGCAGGCATTAAAAGAATTGGATATGATGGCGAGTAGATTTTCTGAGTTTGATGAAGATTTTAAAAAGGCTCCTAACGTATTTTTTAAAGAAGGCGAGATAAGGCAAAAGGCAGAAGAAATTTTTCGATTATTTTCTAATATCAAAATTTCAAAAGAGGAATTTTTTAGATTTTTGAAAGAGCAGAGAGGGTTAAATTTTCCGATTGGCGTTGATTTGGACGAAGGCTATGTAATGTGCCCGAATTGTTCCAACGCAATGAAAGTAGATAAGCGTCAAAGCGTGATTACATGCGATAATAAATATTGTATCGCTAAGCTTATCAATCCTTTGGCAAAATTAACGCTTGCAAAGATCGAGAGTGCGAAATACAATAGCCAAGAAGCCGATTAAAAGGCTCAAGCGGACAAATCTTTGCTAAACCATAGAAAGGAGCACAATGCTAAGCGGAAAGGAAATTTACGAGAATTTTTTGTTAAGATTTTCGGACAACGAACGCGATATTATGAAAAATTTGGCGAGAAATATATATGAACTAAACAAAAGAGAGTTTATCATTGAGTTTGATGAAAATAATATATACAAAGTCAGATTTTATGACGATTTTGAAGGATGCTGCGATCCAGGTCTCGAAGAAGGAGAAGAGGGATGGGATGAGTTATTTTTTGGATTTGAATTTGTAGTTTTAGAGGTTTTATCGACGCGAGCTACAAAATTTAAAAAAGGCGACTACATCGAAATCAACTACAAAAACTATCCCAAAATATTTGATATGGATAGAAATTTGATTTAGATATGATGATTTAATAGAATTATGGAGAAAATAGATGCTTATTTTAGTAGGGCAGGAATTCCGCGTAAAAAGTATAGCTCAAGATGTCATAAAAGAATGGGATAAATACGATTTAGGCTCGAACGATAGGGCATTCAAATTAAATTAGGTAGTAAAAAACAAAAAATAGGATTTTAATATGATAGAAAATGAATTTGAATTTTTAATTGCCTCCGTGCCGGATAGAGAAAAAGTAGTAGCCGAGATTTGGCATATGGACAGAGAGGCTTTAATAGAGATCAACCATGAAACGAATAAGCTTTTGGTCGCTGCTACCGAGACTCGGCATAATATCAATTTTTACGAGCTTATATGGGCGGTATATGCTGGGGGATTATGGCTAAAAGATGGAAATCAAACACCGAATTTTACGGAGCAATTTGAGAAATTTTCAAAAAGAAACGGAAGATGTTCGAAAAATATCTTTAAATTTACAAGATATGAGAATAAAGTGAGTATAGAACATAAAGGCAATCTAATAGCGCATGTCATAAAAGATGGCGACGCCCTATCGGTAGGTTTGTTAAATTTTGGATTTGAATTAAAAGACTGCGTAGAGCTCGAAAATTTCGTATGGGCTTTGCAAAATTCTAGGAAACTGCTAGATAGCGCGGTCGGCTGAGTATCACAATTAAAAACATTACAAAGGATAATAAAATGACCGATTATTTCGTAAGAAAAGAAAGCGCTATAAAATTAAATAAGCTTTTGGGATTAGATTCGACTGGAAATGAGCAGGATTGGGAGCTAGAATTAGCAGATATCGGCAAAATTACGTCAATGCTAAATCTACTAGAAAACAAGACATTAAATTTCTACGATAAGATTGCTCTGTCGCATTTAATTGTCGCTTCGTTTGAGAAAGAGGATGAAGAGCTAGGCGCGGTAGACAAAGATAGGATCAAAATATTTGCCGACTTTCTGGACGATAACTTACAAATTAAAAATATCATAAGAGAATACTGGATAGTTGCGTATGGGAATTTGAGTAAAAATTTAGCCTATTTGATATTTGGGGATTAATAAAGGTATTAAATTTGTGAAATTCTAAATATAAAATTAAGTATAAAGAAAAAATGGCTAAAATTTTGTTGAGATCGTCGATATAGGTAGAAATAAAGGATAAAATAGTGCAGCCCAAAATTAGAAATTTGTGTTTATCGTTAGAAAATAGAATTTTAAATCTACATCCTTTTAATCCCGAGCAAGTATGTTGCTGTATAGCGACATGGTTCATGGAAAATAAAATTTTGTTTCTTATGAAAGAATACGACGGTTGCGGTTTGGACGGGCTACTAAAATTAAATTTTAAAGATTATCCTACCGAGCTATCGATTTACGGCGACGGAAAAGCGAAGGGTCTCTTTGGCGTAAAGATCATCAAATCGGACAAATACCGCTTGATAAATAAAATTAGAGCATTGAAAGATCAAAAGAGCTTAAGACTAGTCTACGAGGAATTAAACTCGATTGTATTTGACAGCTTGGTAGTTAGCGTGGATTTGGACTTGGCGTGCGAATGCCCGCAATGGTCGCCTAGCGATTATAGAGTTATGTTGAATGAAGCGACGGACGAAATCGTTTTCGCCTGTATAAACTGTGAGAAGAAATTTTATCCGCATACTCTTACCGAGTGCCGAATAGATTGCGATCTTGCTATTCCTAAACGAGAATATTTTATCAATTAACTATTTCAATCATTTCTTTTTATAGCCAACTTTGGTAGCCAAGAAAGAAGCGGACGGCAAGAGCTCAAATTATTAACTCGCTCCAAATTTAACCCACTCCGGCGCATTAAATTTTATGATAAATTTACGCCTAGGCGCCTGGGCATCCCTAAGCCCGAGCGCCGTTAAATTTCAAATTTAAAACTGTCCGAAAAGATCGTTCAGTGCCTCGCTGATGCTCGGGTGCGTAAAAATTTGGTTTTTGAAAAAATCCGCCTTCGCGCCCAGCGCCATTGCGATCGCCAGCTCATTAACGATCTCGTGCGCGTTTACGCAGTGAAGCGCCGCGCCTAAAATTTCGCCGCTAGCCGCGTCCACGACCGCTTTCATCATTCCCTCGTCGTGCGCTACGACCTTGGCGCCCGGCACCGCCGCCATCGAAAGCTTCAACACCTTGATTTCGCGTCCGCTCGCCCTTGCTTTGCGCTCGCTAAGGCCGATGCGAGCTAGCGGCGTGCGGGTAAACAGCACGCTTGCATGCGGTGCGCGATTTTTCGTAGTGCGCGCGCCGTCTCCGAAAAGCGCGTTAAAAATGATCCTAAAATCGTCTAGGCTCGTGTAAGTAAACATCTCGCCGCCGCGCACGTCGCCTGCCGCGTAGATGCCAGCAGTCGAGCTTTGCAGATGCTCATTCGTGATGATATTGCCGTGCGCGTCCGTCTGCACCCCTGCAACGGCTAAATTTAGCTCGCCAGTATTTGCGCGACGACCGAGGGCGTATAAAAACGCATCCGCCGCGATCGTTTCGCTCTCGCCCGCGAGGTTAAATTTTAACTCCCCGTCATTTAAGCTTAAAAACTCGCAGCCCTCGATAATCTCCACGCCTTGGGCTTGCAGAGCGGACTTGACGCTGGCGGCCACGTCCTCATCCTCGTTTTTCATAAATTTCGAGCGCATCAGCACGCTTACTTTCGAGCCGAATCCCGCAAACATCGAAGCAAACTCAAGCCCGATAAATCCGCCGCCGATGACCACGAGATGTTTCGGGAGCGTCTTTAAATTTAAAATTTCCTCGCTGCTATAAGCGATCTGCGAGCTTACCTCAAAGCTCGGCTCGACCTCCCTCGAGCCCGTATTTACGACGATCGTTCCTGCTGAAATTTCACGCGTTTGTCCGTCAGGACTTAGCACGCGCACGGAATTCGCGCTCGCAAACGAACCCTCGCCGTCGATTACATCGATATTTGGGCTTCCCTTTAGCATGGCTAAATTTTTCGCCCTCAGCGCCTCTACGAGCTCGTCCTTTTTCTGCATGCTCAGCACGAAATACTCTCCGAGCACGCTGAAATTTACGAAGCCTGCTTCCTTGCTCGCCGTAACTAGCCGCTTGGTCGGGATGCAGCCTACGTTGATGCAGGTGCCGCCGTACATCTGCGGTGAGCGCTCGATGAGAGCGACCTTTTTACCGAGCGCAGCGGATTTTGCGGCAAGGGTTTTGCCCGCCTTGCCAAAGCCTATTACGATGATATCATAATCCATTTTTAATCCTTTTGATCTGAAATTTCGCGGGATTATAAGAGGTTTTATTAAATTTAAAATCTGAGTGGCGCAAATTTAAAGGCGCAGGTAGGCGGCGTGAAATTTAACGGCAAAATTCTAACTGCGGCACGGAATTTAATACGGAAAATAAAATTTTGGCCCTAATCGTTTTAAAAATTCTGCGCCGATAGAATTAAAATTTTAAGCGCGGGATATGTGGCATTTTATAACGCTTGGTAACAGATAGAATCAAATTCTAAGCCCCAAACCGCTCATAAAATTTAAAGGCGCGAAGCGCGCGGAATTTGCGCTGTAAAATTCCGCCACTAGCGCTTTTTTACGCCGAGCAAAAACATATCGATGCGGTCCTTGATTAGCTCGCTCGCTTTGAAATTTAGCTTTTCGTCGAAAAATAGCAGCCTGCTAAAATGCGGCTCTCTAAGTAAAAAGCAAAAATATAGCGCTAGGCTTTTTGCCGTACGTCCGGGCGCAAACTCGTCCGCATGCGCCGCCAAATACTCATCCAGCGCATTCGGCGAACCTAGCACGCCGCTTTTTAAAAAGATTTTTGGGCTCTCGCTAAGCGCGCCGTTAAAGCCGCTGAAAAGTATCAGCCGGTAGAATTTTATCGCCTCCGGAGCGAAAAGAAACTCCAGATAAATCCCTGCAAACTCCTGCAGATACTCACGCAATTTTAGGTCTTTGTTGATTCGCATGCGCTCGTTCATTCGCTCATCAAGCTTTTTACTTTGCAGTTCGATGATGCGCAAAAATAGGCTTTCTTTGTTATCAAAATACTTATAAACCGACGATAGCGAGCCACCGCTAAGCTCGATAATATCGCTTAAGCTCGTAGCTTCGTAGCCTTTGGCTAAAAACAGCTCCAGCGCCGCGTCTAAAATGAGCTTGCAGCGAATTTCGGATTTTTTATATTTAGGCGATTCGGGCATTTCGCCTCCTTTGAAATACTAAAATTTTTTGTAAGTGTATAAAAAATATACTTAATTAAGCAACATTATTAGGCTAAAATTCTAAAAGTTTAGCAAAAAATAATTTTGCGCGGCTTTTGTGAGCGAAGCGAAATTTTATATCTAGCGGGCGTAAGCGAGCGGAATTTTATCGCGCGCCGGCTGCGGTAAGGCGGAATCTATCTTTGTAAACGAAGCGTTTAATGCCTATTTTAGGCAAATTTAGCAATAATTACCTAAAACGCTAAAAGGCATCTTTGTATGAAAAAAGTCTCGATCGGCGAAGCAGCCGAAATTTTAGGAATTTCAAAAGAAGCCGTCTACAACCGCATCCGCAGAAATTCCTTGCGCGCCGAGGAAAGCGGCGGCGTACGCTACGTGCTTTTAGATGATGAAATACAACAAAGCGAGCCCGTTTTGCAAAGCTCTGCGAAAAGCCCGCGCACTAGTGGCACAGCTGGCACTCAAAGCTTCATCGACTATCTCATCAAAGAAATCTCCGAGCTAAAAGGTGAAATCGAAGCACTGCAAAGCGATAAGGACAGACTTCACAAAGAAAAAGAGGAAATTTTAATCGCCTCAAAAGATGAAATCAAGCTGATGTATAAAGAGCGCGATGAGAAGCTCAGGTATTTTTTGTCGTTTTTCGACAAACCGCTGCTTTCGAGCAAAAGCCGCGAAGCCAAACCCTACGATGTCGAAATCAAAGAAAAAACCTTCGATCGTAGCGAATGGACGAGCCTTGCAAAATTCGTAAAATCGCTCAAACGCAAAAAGCGCCTTAAAGCGCAAAGCCTAATCATCGAAAACATCGGCAAGAGCGAGTTTATCCGCGTCGAGGGAAACGAGCTTTTAATAAATCAAAGCCTAGATATAAAATCACTGAAAGGATCTAAATGAAACTACGCAAAATCGCGGCATACGCGCTAGCAGGAGGCTTCGGTCTCGTTATGGCGGGCTCGCTAGCGGGCTGCGACGACAAGGAGCAGGAGCAAAACGTCCGCTTGCAAGAGGGCGCGCTCGTGCGACTCGAAGAGGTCGCGCCGGGAAAATATAAAATTTTAGAGGAATTTCCAAGCGAAAAGACCCAGATCATCCTAAAATCGCTCGACGGTTCGGAGAGAATTTTAAGCGATGAGGAGACCAAAGCCCTTCTAGCCGAAGAAAACGCCAAAATCGACGCCGGCACTTCAAATTTGACGAACCAAAACGCGCAGCTTAGCAGCGGCGGCATGAGCCTGGGCGAAGCGATCTTGGCAAGCGCCGCGGGCGCCATCATCGGCTCTTGGATCGGCGGCAAGCTGTTTAACAACCCCGCCTATCAAAGCCAGCGCCAAACCGCCTACAAAAGCCCGAGCGCCTACTCCAGAAGCGTCGATAGCTTCAATCAAGCAAAGCAGCAAAACGCCAAGGCGCGAAGCGGCAGAAGCGGATTTTTCGGCGGAAGTAAGAGCGGCAAGAGCGGTGGTTTTTTCGGCGGCTAAGCGCGCTTTGAAACATACGGCGGCTCTGCGCGGCGAGTTTAAATTTTAACGCGCGACGCTTGAAAGCGAGCAAAATTCCATCGCAGCAGAATTTTAGCTAAAACGAAAGCGCGCTCCGTATGGCACGTTTTCGGTGAAATTCGATACGGCAAATTACATATCGCTCGGGGGACAATGTCCTACAGCTACGTTATCGCTAGAAAAAATTTTACGGCGTACGTAGCGGTTCGCAATCCTTACGCGGCGAGGTTGTCAAGATAAAATTCCGCGTCACTATGCGTATAGCAAGTTTGTAATTATTGCCGCGGCGATGTCATGATAAGGCGGAATTCGCGCCTGTTGCCGAGCGCATCGGATCGCGTTTTTTACTGAAGCGTTACCGCGCGGCGAAATTTTGATATGAAAGGCAGCGTCGTGCTATAAAATTTTATATTGCGACGCGACGTTAAGGCGAGCGAGGCCGTGCTACGACGGGAGTTTTAATCACCGCATCCGCAATCGGAATTTCGTATCGCAGCGCTTCTTGCGACAAATTTTATATCGCCAAGCGGTGCTAAAGTGAGTAAATTTACCCGAGCGAAATCCTGATCGCAGCATCGCGCGATTAAGTTGTACCGTAGTTTTTGAGGAAGCCGAGGAGGGGCTACTTGCAAGTGTGTATTTCTTGTAAAAAAGGCGCCGCTCTGCAGCGGAGCAATGCACCGCTCGCCCGCCGAGCTCTGATTAACCGGTGCGCTTAGAGGTGCGAGATCGTAGCTCGCGTTTTATTCTGCTTCGCTGCGCTCGCAAGATACGCTGGCAGCGACTAGCGCTATATTTGTTTTGCACTGCGGGCGGAATTTTAAAATTTACATAAAAAGGAAAATCTATGCAACTAAAAAAGATAACGCCGTTAAGTAACGAATATCTCGAAAAGCTCGGCTTTTACTGGCACACGGACGCAGACGAGACCCCTTACGTCAGCGATGAGATCGTGCGCGTGAGCGCCGCGGAGGCGGATGCGTATTATGAAGCGGCGAACGAGCTATACGAGATGTTTGTCGCAGCCGCGCAGCATGTCATCGACAATAACCTCTTCCACGAGCTTGGCATCCCCTTCAATCTCGTCGATCTAATCAAGCAAAGCTGGGAAAACGAGGTGCACTGGCACCTATACGGGCGCTTTGATTTCGCAGGCGGGCTGGACGGCAAGCCGATCAAGCTGATAGAATTTAACGCCGACACGCCCACGGCGGTGTTTGAGACGGCGATCATCCAGTGGGCGATGCTCAAAGAAAACGGCATGGACGAGGCGAGCCAGTTCAACGACCTCTACGACGCGCTGCGCGATAATTTCAAGCGGCTCGTGGTGCTTGACGGCGAGCTCGAGGATTTTTCTAAATTTTACGAGGGGTGGAAAATTTTATTTAGCAGCGTCGCGGGCAACGTCGAGGACGAAAAGACGACGAAGCTTTTGCAGCAGACCGCGGAGGATGCGGGCTTTAAGACGCGCTTTGCCTACGTGGACGAGGTGGAATTTAACGACGAAGAGGGCGTGTTTTTTGACGGCGAAAACTACGAGTATTGGTTCAAGCTCATCCCTTGGGAGGCGATCGCGATCGAGGAGGGCGAGCTCGCACTCATCTTAAAAAACATCGTGCAAAACCAAAAGGCGATCATCCTAAACCCCGCATACACGCTGCTTTTCCAAAGCAAGGGGATTATGAAAATCCTGTGGGATCTGTATCCGAACCACCCGCTGCTGCTGCAAAGCTCCTTTTCGCCGATCATCGGCAAAAAGATGATCAAAAAGCCGTTTTTGGCGCGCGAGGGGGCGAACGTGGCGATTTTCGACGCGGACGGAAAAAAGATAGAGGAAAACGGCGGCGAATACGGAAATCAGAAATTTTTATATCAGGAATTTTACGAGCTAAACAAAGACGAGCGTGCCCAGAGCTATCAAGCGGGGGTGTTTTTCGCCTATGAAGGCTGCGCACTGGGCTTCCGCAAGGGCGGCGAGATACTCAATAATCTCTCAAAATTTGTGGGGCACTACATCGAGGACGCGAAGTAGCGGCGCAGCAAATTTTAAAAATTTGAGAAATTTTAAGGCGGAGTAGTTTAGCGGCAAGGCTCTGCCGACGGTAAATTTTATCGCTGGGCGGCGGCGAAATTTAACGCTGGAGGCTACGGTAAAATTTAACGTAGCGGCGCGACTGGAATTCTGCGCGGATAAAATTTCGTGCAGGTTAAATTGACGCGAGCTAAAATTCCGCGTAGATCAAATTCACGTGAACTAAAATTCCGTGCGGAGCAAGATTTGCGCTAGCTAAATTTTAAAATTTAAACGCGAGCGGCAAAAACTGATCTTTCGCTTCGGCGCAAATTAGAATTTCAAATTTAGACGCAGGTTTCAGCGGAAGTAAAATTTACCGCTTGCTTCGGCGCGAGTTAGAATTTTAAAATTTAACGCCGCGCGCTGCGAGCATTAAATTTTGCGAGAGTAAATTTTGCAATAGTAAAATCTCGCGAGCAAATTTACGCAATAGCTAAATTTGCAGAGTTAAATTTTGCCGTTTAGACGCCGCGCTCAGACCGCGCGACGAAATTTAACAACTAAATTTAGCCGCGCGGGCAGCTTAAATTTTAAAACGCAAAGGGGGAAATATGAAGATCGTATGTTTGGATGCCGCGACGCTGGGAGGCGATGTCGATCTTAGCGAGATCGCGAGCTTGGGCGAGTTTGAAAGCTACGAGATGACCGAG
>NZ_CALKTS010000030.1 GCF_937997595.1 uncultured Campylobacter sp.
TTTGTGCCCACGCCGTCGGTGGCGCCTAGGATCGCAGGTTTTTTGTAGCCTGCAGGCAGCCTCACCGCGCCGCTAAACGAGCCGATGCCGCCTAAAACGTGCGGAGTTTGCGTCACTTTGACGAATGGTTTTATCGCCTCTACGAAGTCATTTCCCGCGTCTATATCGACGCCAGCGTCTTTGTAGCTTATCAAATTTTATCCTCCAAGATGGTATAATTTCGCAGATTTTAGCTAAAATCGAATAAAAACGCTATAAAGGCTCACCTTGAAATTTAGACACGCAGTCGTCATCACGGGCAGCATTGGTAGCGGCAAGAGTGCGGTTTGCGAGCTGCTTCGTGATCGCGGATTTGAGATTATCGATGCCGATAAGATTTCGCATGACATTTTGGATCGCTGCGCCGCGCAGATAGCTCAAATTTTCGGCGCGCAATACGTTGTGCAAAAAGACGTACAGGTTAAATTTGATGCCAGCAGAGGTGAGGAAAATTTGACCAATTCTTGCGCTTTTGTGGACCGCAAAAAACTAGGCGAGCTGGTGTTTAAAGACCCCGTGGAGCTTGCAAAGCTAGAAGCACTGCTGCATCCGAAGATAACGGCTGAAATTTTATCGCAGGCGCAGGCTTTGGAGGCGAAAGGAAAGCTTTATTTCGTTGATATTCCGCTGTTTTTCGAGGGCAAGAGGTCTGAGTTTTTTGATAAAGTGGCAGTCGTTTATGCGCCTAAAGATACGCTGATTTCGCGCGTGATGAAGCGAAACGGGCTAGATCATGCCGCTGCAAAGCACCGTGTGGAGCTACAAACTGATATAGAGCAAAAGCGCGCTATGGCGGATTTTGTGATAGATAATGGAGGCGATCTTATCGCGCTTGAGGCCGCGGTGGAGAGATTTTTAAAAGAGCTAAAAGATAAAATTTAGCCCTTTGCGCAAGAGCTCGTAAAATTTCTACGCGAATTAAGATGAATTTTAAAATAAAGGATAAAACAATGAGAATCAGCAGTCGCGCCCAAAGCGGCGCTAAATTTCAAAAATTTAAAAGCGCACCGCTTAAAGAGCGGTTGAAATTTGCGGCGCGAGCGGTTTTGCTCTCCGCGCTGTTTGCGACGGGCGCTGCGGCGGAGATCGACGATCTAAGGAAGGGCTGCGCCGCGGGGAGCGAGATGGATTGTAAAAAACTAAACCGCGTGATAAATGAGCTGCAGCGCAACTGCGACGCAGGCGGCGAGGAAAACGCGCTAGACTGCGCAAATTTGGGCTACGCATACGACTCAAATAGAAGCTTTAGGCAGGCTGCGCGCTATTACGACAGGGCGTGCAAGCTCGGCGAGCAGAAGGGCTGCGTCTATTTAGGGCTGCTCTACAACGACGGGCAGGGAGTGGCGCAGGATCGTAAGAGGGCGAATGAGCTTTTCAGCGACGCCTGCAATAAAAATAGCAGCGAGGGGTGCGCGAGCCTCGCATACAACTATAAAAAGGGACTCGGCGTCTATCCCGACGTGAAAAAGGCGATCGAGCTTTTGATCAAGGCTTGCAAAATGGGGCAAGTAGAGGCGTGCCATAACCTAGGGCTTAGCTACGCTCTCGGTGAAGGCGTGAAAAAAGATGTGGACAGGGCCAGGACATTTTTTACAAGGGCTTGCGAGCAAGGGCACATGGATTCGTGCGTAAATTTGGGCGTTACGTATTTTAAGGGCGACGGCGGGCAAAAGGATCACGCCCTTGCTGCGAAGTATTTTAGCGAGGCGTGCGAGAATGGTGGCGAGCCGCTAGCCTGCTCAAATTTAGCGTATCAATACGAAAAGGGCTGGGGCGTGACGAAAGATAAAAAGAGGGCACGCGAGCTTTATGAAAAAGCTTGCAAGCTCGGAAGATTTGATGCTTGCGAGCATTTAAAGGCTATGAGGTAGGCTCTAACATCAAGCGCGAAAGGCGCGTAATAAAATAGCTCACAAAAGAAAATGCGTTAGTAAATTGAGCCTTAGTAAAGCCTAGGAATAAGCGATACGCTTAAATTTAGATATAAGTAAAATTTTAATAAAGCGTTAGTGAGCGTTAGTAATTTTAAAAATTTGCGAGGTAGATAATGAAAATTTCAAAATATAATGCGAGCGGAAATGATTTCGTAATATTTACGGATTCAGTTAAGGCGGATAGATCCAAGCTAGCGCGTGAGCTATGTGATAGGCGCGATGGAGTAGGCGCCGACGGGCTCATCGTCGTACTACCGAAATTTAACGGTATCGAGGGGATAAATTTCGAGTGGGAATTTTATAATAGCGACGGCAGTAGCGCCGATATGTGCGGCAACGGCTCGCGAGCGGTATGCATGTATGCGTATGAAAATTTTTTGGCCGCGCAAAGTATGAAATTCCTAAGCGGCGCAGGCGTAATTAGCGGTGAAATTTTCGGTATTTTCGGCGGAAATTTGAGCGAGAGCATGCGCGGCGAGCTACGCAATGTAAGCTTCGGCGAGATTTTCAATCTGCGTCCTAACGCTCACGCGTTAGTAGCTAACGTAGAGGTAATGTTAACTCGCCCTAAGCGCCTGGGCGAGAGCTTTGAGGAGGCAGGGCTAACGTGGTATTTTTATAACACAGGAGTGCCGCACTTAGTAACTTTTGTTAGCGATTTAAATGAGTTCGACGCCGCGCTAGCCCGCGATCTGCGTGAAAAGTATAACGCTAACGTTAATTATGCGTTAGTTCAAAGTCGCCTCGCAAGCAAAATTTTAAAGGTGCGCACCTTTGAGCGTGGCGTAGAGGCAGAAACTCTCGCATGCGGTACGGGGATGGCGGCATGCTTCATCGCAGGCGTCGAAAATATGGGGCTAGCTCCCGATATCCGCGTGATACCTGCAAGCGGCGAAACGCTAAATTTGCGCTTAGGGGATGGAGGCAAAATTTACTTTCGCGGCGACGTTAGGCATACTTTCGATGGCGAATTTATTGGATACGTGGAGTAGGCAGGGCGAAATTTCGAGCCAGTTTGCGCGAGAATTCGTCAAATTTTCGAGTGTAATTTATACAAAATTTCGCTTTTCACTCCGTTTTATAAAATAATAGATTTGCAATACGACATTGGAATTTTAAAATTTTATGATGATGAAATTTTGGAATTTTCGTGGATAGTTTGTGTGAGAATTTTAATTGCGAAGTAAAATTTGCCGTCTCACTGCAAAATTTAATTCCTAAATTTCGGAATTTTATGAAATAAAATTTTAAGATTTCAGCGCACGGAATTTTGCTACTAAGTTTGAAATTTTTTGATTGAATTCTGCACTTGCATTGCGCTAATTTAGGCTTCTGCGGAATTTAAGCGTTATAGCGTTATAAAATTTATGCTCTAACCCGCTCTTTTGGTTTATGATTTTTGCTGCCACCGCAAAAAATCCGCCGTGTTCGCACGAGTGAAATTCCGCCACTGATAGCAGAAAGCGCAACATCAAGCGCAAATCCTCGGCGCGGGTAAAACTGTCATTGACGATAAAGGCTGGATTTATAGATGCGGCAATTCTTGAAGTGCGGTAGAATTTACTAACGACGATAAAAGCATAGTGTAGTTACGGCAAAATTTAAAATTTGCGCCCGCCGAATTCTGCCGAGCCGTCATTTTGTCGTTTAAATTTTAAATTCCATCCGCGTCGGTTTCGTCGAAACTAGGCATAAAGCCTGATGATTAACTCTCTGGCGAGCGCTAAAATCACGACGAAGATTGTAAATTTTAATAAAGATTTTTGTCGCATTGTGACGAGCATAGCGATGCCAAATAAAACGAGCGCAATGTCTAAAAATGTATCTTTCATATGCTTAATTGAAATTTAATCAAAATGCTAAGTATGATAAGAAGTATTATAAAGCGCAAGATTGAGCGCATGGAGGATAGATCACCAAATTCTTTGTCATATTCCTTTTTTACCTCCCACTCAGCTTTCCATGCGAACATTTTTACTATAAAATCCAGCATTTTCATCTCCTTTTTTTAAGGCGAGTCGCATAAAAATGAAATTCTGTCGCTCCACGTGAAATTAAAGAATTCTATCTAATTGGCGCTTAAAATTTTTAATTTTGGGCTATTTGTCGGCGTTTTGGACGAGCACTTTTTCGTATTTTTCGATAAAGCTTCGCCCTGCCTCGCATAGGCGGTAGATGAAAATCTTCGACGCCTTGCCCGCATCAAGCCCCGTATCCTTAATGCTTTCGCGCTGCAGATAGCCCCAGTTTTTATGAATTATATCAAGAGTCGATTTGACCGAGGTGTAGTTGCGCCCACTCGCAGCTGCGAATTCGTTTACGGGACTCATAAACTCCGCATCGCTTTGCTTATTGCGACATAAAAGTCCCCCTTTACCTTGTGATTCGACCAGTTTTAGCGTTTCATAAATGAGTTTGTCTTTTAATTTGATCATCGGCTTTCCCTTGCGTAATTGATATGGGTTTGCCAAAATTATATCATAAAATTTATATTTTTATGATATGAAATGTCAATAATTAGAAGCTAAGCACGAACTCATGAAACGGCACGACATCGCAGCGAATACCCTCAATCTCGAGCCTACCGGAGTTTGCCATAGAAACGACTTTTAAGCTCGTGATACCGAGTCTCTTGAGCGCGCTTAAGATTTTGCGGAATTTTAAAAAGATGATGTCTGCGTCGCTGAAAGGAATGACGAGAACCCCCATTTTTAGAGCAGGCAGGTAAAAATCCAGCTCTTTTGTGTAAAAAATCGGCGTATTTAGCCCCAAAAGCTCGCAAAAAAGGACGTTGGCAAATTTTTTCGAGAAGTCCTTTTTGCTTGTTAAAATTTCTCGCATATTAAAATGTGAAAAATATAGTTTTTTTGCGCGCGCGGGCTCGCCCGCTTTGCTTAAAAATCTGATGAAATTTTCCCGCTCAAGTTTGGCGATAGTGCCGTATACGGCGTCTTTGGAGATCTTGATGCGCGGCTTTAGCGCGGTGTAAATTTTATTTGCGCTAAATGCGGCGTGGACGAAGCTTAGGCACTCTTTGAGGATTAAAATTTCCGTGCGGCTAAAGTTTGCCGTAAGCAGACTCTGCTCGAATTCTAAAATTTCGGCAGGCGCTATGAAGGGATTTTTTGCGCCGCCGCCTTGGGCTAAAAACGCCGAAATCATCGAGTTTATCTCGTTGTGGCGCTTATCGAAGGCGATAAATTCTTCAAATGAAAGCGGCAAAAGCTCAAGCCGCTCAAAGCCCGGCAGGACCAACTCTTTATCGCGAGTAGAGATGATAAAACGCTTTAAATTTAGCCCCCCAGCGAAGCTTTGAAGCGATGAAATTTCAAAATCGGCGCTACTAAAATTATCCAAAAAAAGCGATGAAATTTGCTCGTTGGCGGCTAAAAATTCTTTGATCTCGCGGAAGAAATTCTCGCTCCTGCTTTTTGCGCCATCGGACTCCGCATTTTTTGCGTTGTTTGAGCCATTTGCGCTTGCGTTTTTTGTATCTGTATTTTTTACGGCGGCGCGGTAAAATTCGCCCGTATCCGAAATTTCCGCGTCTAACGTAGCTTCTCTACTTATTTCATATTCATTTGCTGCGCTAGCCTTTGTATTGTCCGCACTATTTCTAGCCACAAAAATTCCATCATTCGCTACCGCCTCTTCAAGGCGTAGATCGGCTAAATTTAGGTACAAAATTTCATCTTTTTTAAGTTCCGAAATTTCATTTTTCAGCACGGCGCTTTTGCCGGAATTTAGCACTCCGTATATTATAGTTTTGGGAGAGTTTATACCTCTTTTGCGCGGGATAAAGCCCGCAAATTCCGGTGGATTTTCGTAAAAAAATTTTAGATCATTCATGGCGAGTATTTTAAAATTTTCCTTATTAAAAGGAAATAAATCTGAAAAATCCTATGAAATTTTTATATCTATTTCAAATTTATCTAAAATTTTTGTATTGAAAATTTCCAGCACCCTAAAAATTTTCGAAATTCTATATATTTTTCCTTATTAAAAGGAAATATTTCCATAAAATTTGGCTATTTTCTTGACAAAGCCGGAGCGCTTTTATATAATGTGCGTCTTTTGTTTGAAACAAAAGGTCGCGCGTTGCGACAAGTTCTTTATTAAGGAAAAGTGATGCAAAAAATTAGGTTAAAACTCAAGGCTTATGACCATCGAGTTTTAGATCGCACAGTTTCGGCTATCGTTGAAGCCGTAAAAAGAACAGGTGCGGACGTCAGAGGTCCCGTGCCGATGCCTACGAAGATTAAACGCTACACCGTTTTAAGATCTCCGCACGTAAATAAAGACTCCAGAGAGCAGTTTGAGATGAAAATTCACGCTCGTATGCTAGACATCGTAGCGGCTACGCCAGATACGGTTGATTCGCTAACTAAGCTTGATTTGGCTCCGGAAGTCAACGTCGAAGTTCACGCGATGGGCAAATAAGGGGTAAAACAATGGAATATATTGTAGAAAAAATAGGTATGAGTAGGACGATCGACACGAGCAGCACGCCCGTGACTCTTTTGCGACTTATCAATACCAAAATTTGCGAAGTTTGCGATGAGAAAAAAGCTATCGTAGCCTACGCAGACGGAAAAGCGTATAACAAAGCTATCGCCGGAATTCAAAAGAAATATAGCCTAAGCAAGGAATTTAATAAATTTGCGACTCTAAGCTTAGAAAATGCCGAGCTTGGCGATCAAAATTTAGATGTTTTGAGCGAAGCCAAGATCGTCAAAGTAAGCTTTAAATCCAAGGGTAAAGGTTATCAGGGTGTCATTAAGCGCCATGGCTTTGCGGGCGGTCCTGCAGCGCACGGCAGCCGCTTTCACCGAAGACCGGGCTCGATCGGCAACTGCGAGTGGCCGGGTCGCGTTCAGCCTGGTATGAGGATGGCGGGGCACACTGGAAACGAAACGATCACTGCTAAAAACGAAGTCGTAAGCTTTGATGCCGAGAATAAAATTTTAGTGCTTAAAGGCTCGGTTCCTGGATTTAACGGCGCAATGGGCAGAATAAGGATAGTAAAATGAGTAAAGTAAGCGTGCTTAACGAAAAACTGGAAAAAGCAAGCGAAATTGAAATTCCTGTGAAATTTTCGGAAGTCAATTCGCACAATCTATATTTGTACGTCAAATCTTACCTTGCTTCGCTTCGTGCAAATACGGCTAACGCTAAAACTCGCGCGGAAGTTAGCGGCGGCGGCAAAAAACCATGGCGACAAAAGGGTCGCGGCGGCGCTAGAGCGGGCTCAACGAGAACCAATGTCTGGGTAGGCGGCGCGGTCGCATTCGGTCCAACTAATGAGCGAAATTACGAGCAGAAGGTCAATAAAAAGCAAAAACGCCTTGCGTTGGAATTTGCTATCAATGAGAAAGCAAACGAGGGTAAAATTTTTATATTCGATGATTTGGAGCTAAAAAGCGGTAAAACCAAAGATGCGGCAAATTTTATTAAGAAACTGGGCGTTAGAGATGCGCTAATCGTTAAAAACGAGCTGGACGCGCAAACTCTTTTGGCCTATAGAAATCTAAAAAATTGCTATGTCATCGATGCAAGCGAGGTCAATGCTTACCTAATCGCAGTTTACGGCTCGGTCGTATTCGAAAAAGCGGCATTTGAATCAATAGTGAAAGAGGACTAAAATGGCAGATATAACAGATATCAAAACGATCCTTTATACGGAAAAGTCTCTCGGTCTTCAAGAAAACGGCGTGGTCGTTATCCAAACTAGCCCGTCGGTTACGAAAAACGGACTAAAGAGCGTTTTGAAGAACTATTTCGGGATTACTCCGCTAAAGATAAATTCTTTAAGACAAGATGGCAAAGTAAAAAGATTTAAAGGCAGAACTGGCGCTAGAAACGATGTGAAAAAATTCTACGTCAAACTACCTGAAGGCGTAAGCCTAGAAAGCGTGGAGGCGTAAAATGGCGATTAAAACTTATAAACCCTATACTCCAAGTAGAAGATTTATGACCGGGCTTAGCAGCGAGGATATCACTGCAAAAGCTAGCGTTAGAGGCTTGCTCGTTAAAATTCCTGCCGCTGCCGGAAGGAACAATAACGGTCGCATTACTAGCCGCCATAAACAAGCAGGAGCTGCTAAACTTTATAGAATTATCGATTTTAAGCGAAATAAATTCGGCGTTGCCGGCAAGGTCGAGGCGATCGAATACGATCCGAATCGCAACTGCCGTATCGCGCTGATCTCATACGCAGACGGCGAGAAGCGCTACATCATCAAGCCTAACGATCTTAAAGTGGGCGACGTGGTAGCCGCTGCCGAGGGCGGATTAGATATTAAACCTGGCAACGCGATGAAGATGAAAAATATCCCTGTGGGAACTATCCTGCATAATATCGAGTTAAAACCGGGCAAAGGTGCTCAAATGGCACGTAGCGCTGGAGGCTATGCTCAGCTTATGGGTAAAGAGGAAAAATATGTCATTTTACGTCTGCCTAGCGGCGAGATGAGAAGAGTGCTCGCAGAGTGCATGGCTAGTATCGGCGTAGTGGGTAACGAAGAGTGGGCAAACGTCGTCATCGGTAAAGCCGGACGCAATCGCCACAGAGGTATCCGTCCTCAAACCAGAGGTTCTGCAATGAACCCGGTCGATCACCCACACGGCGGTGGCGAGGGTAAGAAAAACTCCGGCCGCCATCCGGTAACTCCGTGGGGCAAACCGACGAAGGGTTATAAAACTCGCCATAAAAAAGCGAGCGATAAGCTTATAATTTCAAGAAGGAAAGGAAAATAAAAATGGCTAGATCGCTAAAAAAAGGTCCTTTCGTAGATGATCACGTAATGAAAAAAGTCGTTGCGGCAAAGAAAGCCGGCGATAACAAACCGATCAAGACTTGGTCGAGACGAAGCACGATCGTGCCTGAGATGATCGGACTTACGTTTAACGTTCATAACGGAAAGAATTTTATCCCGGTTTACGTCACCGAGCATCATATCGGTTATAAATTAGGCGAGTTCGCTCCTACACGCACTTTCAAGGGCCACAAAGGCTCCGTGCAGAAAAAGATCGGCAAGTAAGGATAGAATATGAGTAAATCAACTATTAAATTTGTTCGCCTTTCGCCGACAAAAGCAAGACTTATCGCAAAACAAATTCAAGGCATGAATGCGGAATTTGCCCTTGCTACTTTAGAATTTACGCCTAATCGCGGCGCGAAATATATCGCTACGGCGATTTCAAGCGCGGTCGCAAACGGCGGCTTTGAGCCTGAAGAGGTCGTAGTTACAAGCTGCCGAGTGGATGCGGGTCCCGTGCTTAAGAGATTTCGTCCGCGCGCCAGAGGTACGGCTAGCCGTATCCGCAAGCCTACTTCGCACATTATCGTCGAAGTAGCAAAACCAAGTAAGAAGGAAGCGTAAATGGGACAGAAAGTAAATCCGATCGGTTTAAGATTAGGAATTAATCGAAATTGGGAGTCTAGATGGTTTCCTTCTAAAGCGACGCTTTCCGAGAGTATCGGCGAGGATTATAAGATCCGCAAATTTTTAAAAGCTAAGCTTTATTATGCGGGAATTAGCCAAATTTTGATCGAAAGAACGGCTAAGAAAATTCGCGTAACGATCGTAGCCGCAAGGCCGGGTATCATCATCGGCAAAAAAGGCGGTGAGGTCGAAAATTTAAGAAGCGAAGTCGTTAAGCTAGTCAATAAAGACATAGCCATTAATATCAAAGAGGAGCGCAAAGTAGGCTCGAACGCACTTTTGGCTGCGGAAAACGTAGCTATGCAGCTAGAGCGTCGCGTTGCATTCCGCCGCGCTATGAAAAAAGTCATCCAAGGCGCTCAAAAAGCAGGCGCAAAGGGAATTAAAATTTGCGTCGCAGGTCGCTTGGGCGGTGCGGAGATGGCTAGAACCGAATGGTATTTGGAGGGACGCGTTCCGCTTCATACTCTAAGGGCTAGGATCGATTACGGCTTTGCCGAAGCGCATACGACCTACGGTAATATCGGCATTAAGGTTTGGATCTTTAAGGGTGAAATTTTACAAAAAGGCATCCAGGCCGAAAAGACCGACGATGCGCCTAAAAAAACACGTAGACCAAGAAGAGGTAAATAGTTATGTTGATGCCAAAAAGAACAAAATACCGCAAGATGATGAAAGGTCGCAATCGCGGCTATGCGACGAGAGGAAATTCCTTGACGTTCGGCGATTTCGGTATCAAAGCGGTAGAGGCGGGTAGGGTAAATTCTCGCCAGATCGAAGCGGCTCGTGTCGCGATGACGCGCTTCGTGAATCGTCAAGCTAAAATTTGGATTAAGGTATTCCCAGACAAACCGCTTACCAAAAAACCTCTACAAACTCGTATGGGTAAGGGTAAGAGCGGCGTAGAAGAGTGGGTAATGAATATAAAACCGGGCAGGATCATTTTCGAGATGACCGGCGTTAGCGAAGAGGTTGCTAAAGAGGCGCTTATGCTTTCGATTCATAAACTACCTTTTAAAACGAAAATCGTAAGTAGGGAAAGCGAAAATGAAATATACTGATTTGAAAGATAAAGATTTGGCTGAGCTAAATTCTATGTTGAAACAAAGTAAGTTGCTTTTATTTACGGCTAGACAAAAGCTAAAAACTATGCAGCTAAGCAATCCTAACGAGATTCGCGCTATCAAAAAAGATATCGCTAGAATCAACACCGCTATTAAAGCGAAATAAGGATAGGTTATGGCATTTAAAAGAGAAATTCAAGGCGTAGTCGTAAAGAAGGCGGGCGATAAAACAGCTACCGTTTTGGTAGAGCGAAGGGTTATGCACCCTAGATATAGAAAGATCGTAAAAAGATTTAAAAAATATCTGATCCACGATGAGAACAACGTCGTAAAGATCGGCGATACCATATCTGCGATCGAGTGCAGACCGCTAAGCGCTAGAAAATCGTTTCGCTTAAAAGCGGTTTTGAAAACAGGAGTTGAATAATGATACAGAGTTTTACCAGACTTGCGGTAGCTGATAATAGCGGCGCAAAAGAACTTATGTGTATTAAAGTTTTGGGCGGCAGCAAAAGAAGATACGCCACAATCGGCGATATTATCGTTTGCTCTGTAAAAAAAGCGCTCCCTAACGGCAAGATTAAGCGCGGTCAAGTAGTAAAAGCCGTAGTCGTTCGTACGACTAAAGAGTTGCACAGAGGCAACGGCTCGCTAATTAGATTCGATGAGAACGCAGCCGTTATTCTGGATTCAAAAAAAGAGCCGATCGGCACTCGTATTTTCGGTCCTATCGGTAGAGAGGTCAGATACGGCGGTTTTATGAAGATCGTTTCGCTGGCTCCGGAGGTTTTATAATGGCAGTAAAATTTAAGATTAAAAAAGGCGATCAAGTAAAGATCATCGCAGGTGACGATAAGGGTAAAACAGGCATCGTTAAGGCAGTGTTTCCTAAAAAAGCTCAAGTTATCGTCGAGGGTTGTAAAATGGCTAAAAAGGCTATCAAACCAACCGAGCAAAATCCGCAAGGCGGCTTTACAAGCAAAGAGATGCCTATGGATATTTCAAACGTTGCGTTGGTAGAGGGTTGATTATGAGCAGACTAAAAGATAAATACGCTAATTCCATCAGAGCTGCTTTGCAGAAAGAATTTGATATAAAAAATCCTATGCTTATCCCGGCGCTTGAAAAGATCGTTATCAGCGTAGGAACGGGCGAGTCGAGTAAAGATCAAAAAGTGCTTCAAAATATGGCCGATACTATCTCGCTGATCGCAGGCCAAAAAGCGCTTATCGTCAATGCAAAAAAATCGGTTGCCGGCTTTAAAGTGCGCGAAGGTTTCCCGGTAGGTATAATGGTTACGTTACGAAAGGAGCAGATGTTTGCCTTCCTAGACAAACTGATCTCTATCGCGCTTCCTAGAGTTAAGGATTTCCGAGGACTACCTAGAGCGGGTTTTGACGGACGCGGCAATTACAACTTCGGCTTGCAAGAGCAGCTAATGTTCCCTGAGGTCGAATACGATCAAATTTTAAGAACTCACGGTATGAATATAACCGTCGTAACGACTACAAATAACGATAAAGAGGCATTTAAATTGCTAGAGTTATTCGGCATGCCTTTTGCAAAAGGAAAATGATATGGCAAAAAAATCAATGGTAGCCAAGGCGAAACGCCCCGCTAAATTTAGCACTCGCGCATATACCAGATGTCAAATTTGCGGTCGTCCGCACTCCGTTTATAAGGATTTTGGAATTTGTCGCGTTTGCCTTCGCAAGATGGCAAACGAGGGCTTGATCCCAGGTCTAAAAAAAGCAAGCTGGTAAGGAGAAGAGATGATTAACGATCTTATTTCAGATGGACTAACTCGCATCAGAAATGCTGCGATGCGAAGGCTAGATACGACTAAGCTTTTTCACTCAAACGTAGTCGAGGCTATGCTTAAAATTTTAGCCGAGAAGGGCTATATCGAGAGCTACAACGTAGTAGAGGAAAACAATAAAAAGATCATCAACGTAGTGCTTAAATACGATGAAAAGGGCAGGAGTGTGATAAACGAAGTTAAAAGAATTTCGACTCCGGGTCGCCGCGTATATCAAGGCAAAGATGAGATCAAGCGCTTCAAAAACGGCTATGGAACCGTCGTCGTTAGCACAAGTAAAGGCGTTATGAGCGGTATCGACGCGCACAAAGCGGGCGTCGGCGGCGAAGTGCTTTGCACGATCTGGTAAGAAGTTTCTACTTTTTATGGCATTGTGGTATCCATTCGTAAAAGTAGACATACCCTAGACAAATAAAAAGGAAAATTATGTCAAGAATTGGTAAAAAACCGATCTCTATTCCAAGCGGCTTAGAGGTCAAAATAGACGGCTCGTCGTTAAAATTTAAAAAATCGAATAACGAAAAAGAGCTTGATTTAAAAGGTCATGTCGATGTAAAAATCGAAGACGGAAAGATAGAATTCTCACCTAAGGGCGAGGATAGACAGAGCAGGGCGTATTGGGGAACATACCGCGCTTTAGCCAACAATATCGTCCTTGGTCTTACCGAGGGCTTTTCAAAACAGCTCGAAATCAACGGCGTCGGCTACAGAGCTGCGATGAAAGGCAAGGTGCTTGAGCTAAATTTGGGCTTTTCGCATCCGATAAATTTTGAATCTCCAAAGGGAATTGAAATTTCCGTAGATAAAAACGTCGTAACCATCAAAGGCGACGACAAGCAGCAAGTAGGTCAAGTAGCAGCCGAGATCAGAGGATTCAGACCGCCTGAGCCATACAAGGGTAAAGGCATCAAGTATCTTGAAGAGCATATCATCCGCAAAGCCGGAAAAACAGCTAAGAAATAAGGGTTGAGAAATGACACAGAACGTATTAAAAAGAAAGATCTCTTTAAGAATCAAGAGAAAAAGAAGAATTCGCGCTAAAATTTCAGGCGTCGCATCTTGCCCTAGAATTTCTATTTTCAAATCCAATAGAACCGTTTACGCTCAGGCTATCGACGACGCGGCGAGCGTAACTTTGTGCGCCAGCAGCGGCAAGGTTTTAAATTTAAAGGCGAACAAAGAGGGCGCGGCTAGCCTAGCTAAAGATTTAGCTTCCAAGCTAAAGGATAAAGGCATTTCTGAAGCGATTTTCGATCGCAATGGCTATTTGTATCATGGCGTAATCGCAAGCTTTGCCGAGTCGCTACGCCAAAACGGCATCAAACTATAACCCAAAGGAATGATTGTGGAAAAGTATAATAGAGAAGAATTCGAAGAGGTAATCGTCAATATCGGTAGGGTTACGAAGGTCGTTAAGGGCGGTAGAAGGTTTAGATTTACCGCGCTCGTAGTGGTAGGTAACAGAAACGGTCTAGTAGGCTTTGGCTTCGGCAAATCCAAAGAGGTTCCAGACGCGATTAAAAAGGCGGTAGACGATGCGTTTAAAAATATCATCAAGGTAAATTTAAACGGCTCTACCATCACTCACGATATTGAAGTTAAATACAATGCGAGCAAAATTTTACTTAAGCCGGCGAGCGAAGGTACCGGCGTTATCGCAGGCGGCTCCGTGCGCCCGGTTTTAGAACTTGCGGGTGTTAAAGATATCCTCACCAAATCGCTAGGTTCGAACAACTCCTCAAATGTCGTAAGAGCTACGATGAAAGCTCTTAGTATGTTAAAACACTAACAAGGATAAAAGATGGGATTAGAAAATCTTAAAAAAGCCCCAGGCTCGACTCACGCTACTAAGCGCTTGGGTCGCGGTCAAGGAAGTGGCCTAGGTAAAACTGCGGGTCGCGGTGGCAAGGGTCAGACCGCGCGTACCGGCTCTCATGAAAAAAGAGGCTTCGAGGGCGGTCAGCAGCCGATTCAGCGAAGGCTTCCAAAGGTAGGTTTTACTTCTAAATTTGAAAAACCTTACGTGATTAACGTCGATAAAATCGAAGCCATCAAAGATCTTAGCGAGATCACGGTCGAAAGCATCAAGTCAGTTCATAAAATTTCAAATTCCGTTAAAAAGATCAAGCTGATCGGCGTAGGCGCAAAAGCACTCGCTAGCAAGATTAAAGACGAGAACGTAAAATTTAGCGGACAAAAATAATGAATAAATCGCTACGCAACAAAATTCTCATTACTTTGGGCTTTCTTTTTGCCTATAGGTTGCTAGCTTACGTGCCGGTTCCGGGAGTGGACGTTGAGGTTATAAAGCAATTTTTTCAAAGCAATAGCAACAACGCTTTTGGAATGTTTAATATGTTTAGCGGTAACGCGGCGGAGCGATTCAGCGTTATCTCGCTAGGCATTATGCCTTATATTACCGCTTCGATCATTATGGAGCTGCTCGCCGCGACCTTCCCAAATTTAGGCAAGCTCAAAAAAGAGCGCGACGGTATGCAGAAATATATGCAGATCATCCGATACGCCACCATCGCAATCGCTATGGTTCAATCCATCGGCGTTAGCATCGGTTTACAGGGCATCCACGGACAGACCGGAGCGCCTGCGATAATGGCGGAGAATACCAACGAGTTTGTTTTCATCTCGTGCATTTCGATGCTGGCAGGCACCATGCTTTTGATGTGGATCGGCGAGCAGATTACGCAGCGCGGCGTCGGTAACGGCACTAGCCTTATTATCTTTGCAGGTATCGTAAGTGCCATCCCTAGAGCGATCGGAAGTACTGTAAATTTAGTAAATACCGGTGAGATGAACGTTTTAAAGCTAATCGCGATCGTGCTAATCATCCTGGCTACTATCGGGGCAATTTTATATGTGGAGCTAGGTGAACGCAGAATTCCGGTATCGTTTTCGCGCAAGGTATTGATGGCGAATCAAAACAAGCGCATTATGAACTATGTGCCGATCAAGCTAAATTTAAGCGGCGTCATTCCGCCTATTTTTGCAAGCGCAATTTTGATGTTTCCGACCACTATTTTGCAGGCAAGCACCAATCCGATCATCCAAAAGATCCACGATTTCTTAAGCCCGAGCAACTACTTTTTTAACTTCCTAACTTTTGTTTTGGTCGTGTTTTTTGCGTATTTTTACGCATCGATTGCGTTTAATTCAAAAGATATAAGCGAAAATTTAAAGAAGCAGGGCGGATTTATCCCGGGTATTCGTCCGGGCGAGGGAACGGCGAGCTTTTTAAACGAAGTCGCTAGCCGCCTTACGTTTTGGGGCTCGATCTATCTCGGCCTCGTAACCGTCATCCCGTGGCTGCTCGTTAAATTTATGGGCGTACCGTTTTATTTCGGCGGCACTAGCGTGCTGATCGTCGTCTCCGTCGCACTCGATACGATGAGGCGCATCGAAGCGCAGATCTATATGAATAAATATCAGACCCTAAGCGCGGTCGGATTATAAATGGCGATTTTGCTTAAAACAAAAAAAGATTTAGAGGGGCTTCGCGCGGCGAACAGGATCGTCGCGCAAGCCCTTGATTACGCAGCTTCATTCATAAAGCCGGGTCTTAGCCTACTCGAAGTCGATAAAAAGATCGACGATTTCATCACTTCAAAGGGCGCGTATCCCGCTTTTAAAGGGTTATACGGCTTTCCAAACGCCGCCTGCCTCTCGCTAAACGAGGTCATCATCCACGGCATCCCAGACGAAACGAT
>NZ_CALKTS010000031.1 GCF_937997595.1 uncultured Campylobacter sp.
GGTGTGGAACGAGGCGCTGGGAGCGCTTAAACTCACTTATCAAACCTTGGCGCATATTTTTTGGGATGCGCCCAAGCCGCAAAGCTACCTCTATAAATTTCAACGAATGGACGCTACGGATCTGCGCCAAATCACGGGTTTGTATTACGCTGCGGATGGCTCGCGCGCGTTTTATAAGGGAGAGGTTTTAGCGGGCGCCGATGCTGCGAACCTGCAGGCTATAAAAGGCTCTGACGGAAGGGCTAGCGGCGTTTATACCGCGGATGGCGCGAGCGTGTATTTTAAAAATCTACGCCTTGACGCGCGCGATAACGGCGGTCATTACGAACTTTTGAGGCAGTGGTTGAGCTATTTTTTGTGGGATGCGAAAGGCGGCGACGTTTTTGCGAACGATCTGAAATTTGACCCCGCCGCAGCGCCCTATATTCCGCTAAATAGGCAGCTTGCGCACTCAAATCATCTGTTTTTTGCCTCTCCAGGCGGCATCTATTATTTCGACGAGAACGACGGAAAGCAAAAGCGCGCGGGAGATAACCCTTTTTCGGGCGAGATCCGCGCGCTTAGCGGCAGCGTTTTTCAAAGCGGTGAGCGGATATATTTTTTAGAAGGCGCCGAAGTTTGGGGCGGCGGCCGCAGCACTCGTAGGCTGGTCGCTCGCAAAAGCGGACTTTTCGCGCTCGAGCTGCCGCATGAGTGGCGCAGGGTAGGCGGCGTGCACGGCGGGCTATACGGCTGGGTGTATTCAAACGGCGGGCGATTTTTCTACTTCGACGATCTGGGCTCTTCGCAGCTGATAGATCGGTGTATTTATGAGATCAGGGATCTAGATTTGGTTGAAATTTTGCTTCAAAAACAGAGCCTCGGCACGGATAAAATTCGCGAGATGATAAAGAGCGGCGGGCTTGAGGCGGTGGACGGCGAGCTACTTTTCGAGGTAAAGACGCGAGTGGAATTTTAGGGCGATTTGAGCACAATTCGAGCGCAGAAAGCGCTGCTAAATTTTAAAATTTGATTTTATTTCGGCATAAATTTTTAAAATTTAAATGTAGTCGTGGGCTCTAGCGTAGGTTTAGAAATTTCATCGCAAATTCCTTTAGAGGGAGCGCGCAAATTTCGTTTCGCGCTGTCGCGACGGCGTGCGAAATATTTTGTATCGGTTGCGATTTTTGCGTCGCGGCGTGCTTAGATAAGGCGTCGCCGTAAATTTTATTTTAGTGCTACAGCTTTCCTAAAATTTCGCTAGCAGTGCAGGCAACACAGCGGCAGAGCGTAAATTTAAAAGCCTCAATCGCAAAGTTACACGCATAAAATTTGCGCGCTGAAGCTTACTGGATAAAATTTAAGAGCTTGGATTCAAAAGCGCAAATATCTTACTCCGATATGAAATTTAACAGAGTGAGTGCAGATCGAGCGGCGCGATCAAAGCGCCGTTTTGCGAGCAGACGAGCCCCAAGCGGCGCCAAAAGCGAGCATAGGATGCGAGAAACGTTATTTTATAAATCCGCTTGCCACTACGCGGTCGCGCTCGTCGTAAAAAACCGCGAGCTGTGCAGGAGCAATGCCTGCTGCGGGTGCGGACAGCACGGCATGCACGCCGCCGTCCTCACGCGGCGAAATTTTAACGGGGAGTTTGGCGCTGCGGTAGCGGATCTTAACGCCGAGACCCGGCATATTTAAAATTTCATCCCTGCTTAAAAAGGCGTTGAAATTTTCGGTGTCGAACTCGTAGGTTGCCAGCTCCTCCTTGCAGCCCACGACGATCTCGTTTTTGTGCGGGTCGATGCTTAGCACGAAGTGCGGCTCATGCGCGCCGTGGACCGTAAAACCGCGGCGCTTGCCGATCGTGTAGTGCATGTAGCCCTCGTGAGTGCCGATGGCGTTGCCCGCGCGGTCGCGCACGATACCGGGCATTTTGGTGCCCGTATGACGGTTCAAAACGTCGATGTAGGTGGTGTCCACAAAGCAGATCTCGCTGCTTTCGCTCGCAGAAGCGATCTGCGAAAGCTCCGTATAGGCGCGCGCGGCCTCTTTGACGTCCTTTTTATACATCCCCCCAAGCGGAAAGAGCATGAACTCAAGCGCGGTGGGATCGATATTTGCTAAAAAATAGCTCTGATCTTTGCTAAGATCTACAGCGGCTTTTAAAAGCCCGTCCTTGATGCGGACGTAATGCCCCGTAGCTAGGCGCTCAAAGCCCTGCTCGCGCGCAAATTCCAAAAGCTTGCCGAGCTTTATACGGCGGTTACACAGCGCGCACGGATTTGGCGTAAGACCGCCGATATATGCCTGCACGAAGGGCTCGTAAACGTCGCGGTTAAAATCATCCTGCAGATCCAAAATATGGATTTTTATGCCTAAAAACTCGCCCACCTTGCGGACTTTGGCGATGTTTGCTTCGTGATAGCCCGGCTTTGCGTGCAATTTCATATAGCAGCCCTGCACCTCGTGCCCTGCATCCTGCAGCAGCTTCGCGCACATCGAGCTATCCACGCCGCCGCTCATCGCGACTAAAATTTTCATTCGTTCTCCTTACGTCGCACATCCGTTAAAATTTCATCCACGCTGTCGCAGAGCATGAAATTTTGCAGATCGCTTTCGTTTATCGCACCAGATTTTAGCAGTGAAGTGCGGAAAAACTTCATTAGCGGCGCGTAGAATTCCTCGTCGTAAAGATAGATCTGCGCGCGCTTAAAGCCCGTCTGCACCAGCACTAAAATTTCAAAAAACTCATCCAGCGTACCAAAGCCGCCTGGAAAGATGACGAAAATTTCGCTGTTTTCGATAAGTGCGCCTTTGCGCGGTGCAAATGCCGAAAATTTCGCGCCCTGCGTCAAAAAGCCGTTGCTTTTTTGCTCAAACGGTAGCATGATGTTAAAGCCCACGCTGTGCGTTTTCGCGCGCGAGAAAGCGCCTTTGTTCGCGCCCAGCATAATCCCACCACCGCCGCCCGTGATGATCGCGTATCCCATATCCGCAAGCGCAGCGCAGAGGGTTTGCGCGTCTTTTACGTAGCGATTGTCCTCGCTAAAGCGCGCCGAGCCAAAGATCGTGGCGCTTTTGCCCACGTTTTTGAGATTGTCGCGGGCGATTTTGATGTCTTTTAAAATTTCTTTTAATTGCATGATTAATCTATCTTTTATGTATATTATTTAAAATTTTAACTTTAAGAATAGCATTAAATTTTTAAAATTTCGTTTAAAATAGTAGAATTTACGTGATTTAAAATCTCATCGTAAATCATACTAGGTTGCTAAGCTTTCGTAAGAATCCGCCGACGCCGCGGTAAGCGTTCATATCGATCGGCTCGCAGCCCTGCTTGCTCAAAAATCGCGAGACGCTCTGTCTAAGCGCGATGGTAGCGGGCGAAAACGGATAGTGCGAGTTAAAAAGCGCGCGATTTTGTGAGCAGACGGCTACTTGTTTGCAAAACGGCACAAAGCCTAGCAGTTTAAAGCCCAGTTCGCTTATATTGCGGTGCGCAACCGACTTTAGATTTTCGTAAATCATCACGGCATCATCCTCGCTCGCGGTGAAATTTAGCAAAAACAAAACCTCTTTTTTGCTAGCTCCAAGCGTCTTTAAAAGCGCGTAGGTATTGCTGATCGAGCAGGGCTCGTTCGCACACAGCACGATATTTTCGTCGCCGATGCTCAAAAAATCTCCAAGATACTCAAGCCCCGCATCGATCAAAATAAAATCGAAGATTCCCGCCTCTTTCAGCTCGCTTGCGAAGCGAGCGGGGCTTTCGTGAGCCTTTGCGTTTGCGGAATTTCCGGCTTTTTCGGAATTTGATGAGCGGGCAGAATTTTTCATTTCATCTTCACTTGCGGAATTTTGAGAATTCTCGTCAGGGATTGAATTTTGTTTGGTGAAATCGTCGCTTTTAAAATTCTCTAGACTTTCTGATTCTGTAAAATTCCATCCATCTTCGCAATTTTGCGGCTTTTTGGCTGCACAATTCGTAGAATTTTTTGCAGCGCTTGCTATTGAATTTGAAGCGGCGAAATTTTCTGAGTTATTTTTGCCATCAGAGCTCGTGAGCTTTTGCGCGTAATTGTGCGAGCCGCTACTTTCGTCGTCTTGCGAGTCTTGCGCGCTATCCGTAGAATTTTGCATGACGTAATCGTCCGCGCTAGAGCTTGCGTTTCTGATAGAATTTTGCGAGGACGCGGGATTTTGTGAAGCAAGCGCGGGCGAAACGAGCGTTAAATTTTGAGAAATTTTTACCGCGACGGCGCTTGGCAGCGAAATCCTCTTTCTTTGCAAAGCGTTTAAGATGATCTCTTGATTGTTTAAATTTGGCGCTTCTATGATCGCCGTGCGGTAGCCCTGCTCGCTTAGAATTTCGGCGAAATTTGCTGCAATCACGCTCTTGCCGACTCCGCCCTTGGCGCTTAAAAAATTTACGATTTTATTTTGCATATCAGTCCTCTTTTAAATTTCATCGTTCCAAGCGGCAAAATCACGCTTATGCGCTCGTTTACTCCGGGATGCGGCAGAGCCAGCCTGCTGCCAGGCCTTACTTTTGCGCTTGCGTATAAAATATCCACGTCCAGCGTGCGCGGCGCGTTTTTGAAACTTCGTTTGCGCCCAAATCGTAGCTCCGCGCGCTGCATAATCTTAAGCAATGTAAGCGGCGGCAGAGAGCTTTGCACTAGCATTACGGCGTTTAAAAAATCGGGCTGATCTAAAAAGCCGAACGGCCTGTTTTTTAAGATCGGGGAATTTTGCGCTACGAAAAAGCGCGTATCGCTCTGTAAAACGCGATAAAATCGCTCGAAGCGCCGCTTGACATCTCCTAAATTCCCGCCGAGTCCAAGCAGGTATAAATTTTTAAAATTTCCGCGCTCGCGGCGCCTCATCGAGAAAACTGCGCTTTTTACGACGCATAGCGCGTCCGCGCACTCGTAAAATCCGTTTTTCTTAAGTCGCACATTCATTGGGTCTACTCGCTTAAAATTTCAGCCCCGTTTTCGCGTACGACCACGACATCCTCGATACGCACGCCAAACTCGCCGGGCAGGTAAATCCCCGGCTCCACGCTAAAGACCATCCCCTCTTTTAGCACGGTATCTCCGCGCTTTGAGATGAACGGAAGCTCGTGGATATCGACTCCGACGCCGTGTCCCGTGCTATGGAAAAACGCCTTGCCAAAGCCCTGGGCGGCGATAAAATCCCTAGCCGCCGCGTCGATCTCGCGCGCCTTTTTGCCAGGCATGACTGCAGCGATTGCCAGAGCTTGCGCCTCTTTTACGATCTCGTAAATTTCTTGTCGCTTGGCGTTTCTAAAATTTTGCTCTTTGCCGAAGTTAAAATTTTCGTCAAAGCACGCCGTACGCGTCCTATCGGAGCAGTAGCGATTAAATTTAACCCCCGCGTCAAGCAGGAGTAAATCGCCCTGCTGTAGCCGCTTTTTGCTCGGCAGAGCGTGCGCTTTAGCGGCGTTTTCATTGATCGCGACGATAGGCGAAAAGCTAAGCGCTAGCTCGCCCTTTTTCTTAAAGATGAGCTCGGCGTTAAAAAACAGCTCCTCCTCGCTCATCCCTTCGCCGCTAGCGCGCACGAAGGCGGCAAATTCGTCAAACCTCTCCGCACCTAGCTGCGCCGCTTGCTTTAAAATTTTTATCTCATCCTCTGATTTTATTATGCGCGAAATTTGCGAAAAATTCGCGCGTGCCTTAAATCTTATCCCAAGCCCTTTGCTAAGCGCCCCCCACTCGCCCACGCTAAAATCGTACGGGTTATACGTAAGCTCCTTTACGCCCGCCTTTCGCAAAAACAGCCGCGCGTCTTTTATCAAATTTCGCTCGACCTCGATCACTTCGGTATCTTTGCAAAACTCGCGCGCCTCGATGCTATAACGCGCGTCGGTAAGGAAAAATTTGCGCCCCGCGAGACTCAAAAATATCGCGTTGTCGCAGCTGTATCCGCACTCGTGGTAAACAGCGTTTTCGTCCTTTAAGATAAAATTTTTCAAATTTAACCCGGTCCTACTCGGCTTTCTGCTCGGCTCTGGCTGCCTTGATCTGCTCAAAAATTTGAATCATTCCGATCATCGCCAGATGGTATCCCACGGGACCGAAACCGATGATCTGACCCGCAGTCACGGGCGCTATTAGGCTTTTTTGTCTAAGCTCCTCCCTGCGAGCGATGTTTGAGATATGCACTTCGATCACGGGTAGGCTGACTGCGGCGAGTGCATCGCGGATAGCGAGCGAAGTGTGCGTGTAGGCGGCGGGATTGATGATGATGCCGTCGCAGGTGCCGAAGCACTCTTGGATCTTATCGACGATCTCGCCTTCGAAATTGCTCTGAAAAAACTCGATCTCGTTGCCGCTCTGATCGGCGACTGCCTTCATCTGTTTATGGATGTCCTCCATCTTCATAACCCCGTAAATAGCGGGCTCGCGCATACCAAGCATATTGATATTCGGTCCTTGAATCACCATAATTTTCATTTTTACGTCCTTGTTTTGAAATTTAAGCAAAAATTATAACCAAAGCGAGCTTATTTTTTACTATGGCGCCAAATTTGCCCGCTCAAGCCCAAGCGATAAAATTTTATCTCTAAATTTAGCGCGAAATAGAATTTTATGCTAAAATCACGCGCTGTTTTAGATAAGGAAAACGATGAGAATTTTAAGGGCGAAGTGGATTCTTGCCTGCGATGAGAATTTCAAAATTTTAAAAGAGGGCGCGATCGTCTTTGACGAGAAAATAATCGAGGTCTGCGCCTTTGCGAGTGCGGCGCGCAAATACCCGCAAGCCGAAATTTTGGACTTTAGCGGCGATATAGCGATGCCTGCGTTTATAAACCCGCACGTGCATTTGGAATTTAGCGCAAACAAAGGCACGCTGCATTACGGCGATTTTTTGGACTGGCTAGGCAGCGTCATCGCCTCAAGGCAGGAGCTGGACGCCGCAGCTCGCGGACGGTTGATCACGGAGCAGATCGCCGCGATGATGCGAAGCGGCGTGGGCACGATCGGCGAAATTTCAAGCTTCGGCAGCGAGGCTGAAGCTTGCGCGCAAAGCGGCATTAGAACCGTGTTTTTCAATGAAATTTTAGGCGCGAGCAAGGACGCTACGGCGGAGAATATTTTGAAATTTAAGCAGCGTTTTGAGCGCTCAAAGGCGCTTGCAAGCTCGCTTTTTATCCCCGCCGTGTCGGTGCACTCGCCGTACTCGACGCACCCGCAGATTACGGAGTTTGCGACGAAGCTTGCCCGCGAAAACGAGCTTGCTATAAGCACGCATTTTATGGAGAGCGCGTATGAGCGGCAGTGGCTGCGTACGGGTCGCGGTAAATTTAAAACTTGGCTTGCTAAATTTAACCCAACGCCTGCGCCTTTTTACTCGCCGCAGAGCTTCGTAGCGCATTTTAGCGGGCTTCGCACGCTTTTTACGCATTGCGTTTGGGTGGATGATTTTAGCATCCTTGATCCGAAGCTTCACTCGATCACGCACTGCGCGCGCTCCAACCGCCTGCTTAGCAAAAAGCGGCTAAGCTTTAAAAAGCTGCTCGCAAGCGGGCTTAATTACAACATCGCTACCGACGGGCTTAGCTCGAATTTTAGCCTAAGCTTTTTAGACGAGCTGCGCGCAAATTTAATGATGCACGACGAGCTGGGCTTGACGGAACTGGCGCGAGCGCTAATTTTAGGCGCAACAAAAAACGCTGCTGCAGCGCTGGGGCTAAGCTTGGGCGAGCTGAAAGCCGGCAAGCTCGCCGATATCGCCGTTTTTGAAGGCATTGAGTGCGATGAGGATCAGCTGCCGCTACAGCTCATTTTGCAGAGCAAAAACGTAAAATTACTTTTTATCGAAGGAATGAAATGCAATTTCTAAAGAATATCTTTGCGCCGATCGGCGCCGTGCTCGGGTTTATCAACAAATACTTTAAATCCCTGATTTTTCTGCTTATTTTGTTTTTGATTTTCGCAGGCGGCGAAAGCGCGCAACAAAAGGGCGCAAATCTCGCTCAGCTTTCGCTAAGTGGCGCGATAATGGACGATAGCGAAATTTTAGAAAAGATCGAAACTCTGAAAAACGACGAGGCGATTAAGGGGGTGCTTCTGCTGATCGACAGTCCCGGCGGCGCGCTAAGCCCGAGCGTGGAAATTTCGCTGGCTATCAAATCCCTAAACTCGCGCAAGCCGGTTGTCGCCTACGCCAAGGGCACGATGGCGAGCGGCAGCTACCTAGGCGGCGTGTGGGCGAGTAAAATTTACGCAAATCCGGGCAGCTTCATCGGCTCTATCGGCGTGATTATGCAGGGCTTAGATGTGAGCGAAGCGGCCGCTAAATTGGGGTTTGCCGAACAGATCGTCAAAGCGGGCGAGCTCAAAGAGGCGGGCACGATGATGCGAAAATGGAGCGACGCGGAGCGCGCGAGCCTGCAAGCTCTGGTGGATGAGAGTTACGAGCTATTCACGCGCGAAGTGGCGCAGGCGCGCTCGCTGGATCTTAGGAAGCGCGATACGTGGGCGAATGCACGAGTATTTTTGGCTAGCGGCGCCAAAGGCGTCGGACTCATCGACGAGGTAGGCTCTTTGGAGGACGCTAAAAGCGCGCTCATAAAGGCTAGCGGCGTAGCAGATCCGATCTGGCAGGAGCCTTCTGCGTATGAAAAGATGATGGATAAGCTAGCAAATAAAAGCGAGAGTTTGGTCCGCGGGGCGTTCGGCGCGAAGCTGATGGCGTATTAGAATTTTAGAAATTTTAAATTATGAGGGAATTGAAAGAGTAGAATTTTGTATGCAGAAGCTATATTGGGTTTGATTACTTTTAAATTTCCTCGCTTTTTCATTTGGCGTTTCTTTAAAATTTTATCTCTTTATGAATTTTTTCTTCGTTTAAGAACTCCTCATTTTTCTACCAATTATTCAGCCCCCTTTAAGCATCACTCTTGTATAATCACAATTCTGTTTCGCACCGAGCCGAACCTGCTTTCTTAACTCTTAAGTCCTAGTAGTTTTAGCCTTTTAGCGAACGCGTTTTTTAAAATTTTAACTGTTAAAAACAAATATCTTTAGTCAATCTTTGAAATCTAAACAAGTGATCGATTGAGCCTATGGATTTAGATCCCTTAAAGGATTTAAATCCATAAAAACAATGTTACAAAAACATAAAGTTTTTAGATTAAAAACTTCATAATCGCATCTACCTGTATAAGTATAAAGAGTTTAAATCATAGATTAAATTAAGACGCAGAATAAGACCGAAGCTTAGCTTTGGTCTTATTAATGCTATCCTTAGAGATTTATGATTTATGAGAAACGAAGTTTCGAATAAATCTTTGTAACTTTAGGTGGGTGCAGGGAGCGAAAGCTCCCGCTCGCAGTAACGGCTTTGCCGTTGCGAGAAGTATAAATATGGAGAGTTTGATCCTGGCTCAGAGTGAACGCTGGCGGCGTGCCTAATACATGCAAGTCGAACGGAATTTAAAAGAGCTTGCTCTTTTAAATTTAGTGGCGCACGGGTGAGTAATATATAGCTAATCTGCCCCTTGCTGGAGGACAACAGTTAGAAATGACTGCTAATACTCCATACTCCTTTTTACCATAAGATAAATCGGGAAAGAATTTCGGCAAGGGATGAGACTATATCGTATCAGCTAGTCGGTGGGGTAACGGCCTACCGAGGCTATGACGCGTAACTGGTCTGAGAGGATGATCAGTCACATTGGAACTGAGACACGGTCCAAACTCCTACGGGAGGCAGCAGTAGGGAATATTGCGCAATGGGGGAAACCCTGACGCAGCAACGCCGCGTGGAGGATGACACTTTTCGGAGCGTAAACTCCTTTTGTTGGGGAAGAATAATGACGGTACCTAACGAATAAGCACCGGCTAACTCCGTGCCAGCAGCCGCGGTAATACGGAGGGTGCAAGCGTTACTCGGAATCACTGGGCGTAAAGGACGCGTAGGCGGATTATCAAGTCTCTTGTGAAATCTAACGGCTTAACCGTTAAACTGCTTGGGAAACTGATAATCTAGAGTAAGGGAGAGGCAGATGGAATTCTTGGTGTAGGGGTAAAATCCGTAGATATCAAGAAGAATACCTATTGCGAAAGCGATCTGCTGGAACTTAACTGACGCTAATGCGTGAAAGCGTGGGGAGCAAACAGGATTAGATACCCTGGTAGTCCACGCCCTAAACGATGTATACCGGTTGTTGCTGTGCTAGTCACGGCAGTAATCCACCTAACGGATTAAGTATACCGCCTGGGGAGTACGGTCGCAAGATTAAAACTCAAAGGAATAGACGGGGACCCGCACAAGCGGTGGAGCATGTGGTTTAATTCGAAGATACGCGAAGAACCTTACCCGGACTTGATATCTAACAAATCATCCAGAGATGGAAGAGTGTCTGCTTGCAGAAATGTTAAGACAGGTGCTGCACGGCTGTCGTCAGCTCGTGTCGTGAGATGTTGGGTTAAGTCCCGCAACGAGCGCAACCCACGTCATTAGTTGCTAACGGTTCGGCCGAGCACTCTAATGAGACTGCCTTCGTAAGAAGGAGGAAGGTGTGGACGACGTCAAGTCATCATGGCCCTTATGTCCGGGGCGACACACGTGCTACAATGGCATATACAATAAGACGCAATATCGCGAGATGGAGCAAATCTAAAAAATATGTCCCAGTTCGGATTGGAGTCTGCAACTCGACTCCATGAAGCCGGAATCGCTAGTAATCGTAGATCAGCCATGCTACGGTGAATACGTTCCCGGGTCTTGTACTCACCGCCCGTCACACCATGGGAGTTGATTTCACTCGAAGCGGGAATGCGAAATTCGCTACCCTCCACAGTGGAATCAGCGACTGGGGTGAAGTCGTAACAAGGTAACCGTAGGAGAACCTGCGGTTGGATCACCTCCTTTCTAGAGTACAAATAGATATCCTCTCACAAGGTATCTATCATAAAGCCTTAGCGCTAACATATGTTTAGCTCTAAGCATGCTCAATCGAGCTTGTTTAGGTTTGAGAGATTGACGGACAAGATTAAAATTTTAGTCTTGTATTTATAAGCTATTTTCCTTAATATATTGAAGTAAGAATTAACTGCTTAATACAATCTATTTTATATTGTTAAAATAGATCTGTTTAGATTTTTTTCTTAGACGAGGAAGTTTTAAGAAAATCAAGCAGCGTATTAGGTATATGCGACGCCGATTTTTGCAAAAACTGACGAAGTATAAGGAAAAAAGATAAACAAAGATGGGGAATTAGCTCAGCTGGGAGAGCGCCTGCTTTGCACGCAGGAGGTCAGCGGTTCGATCCCGCTATTCTCCACCATAAGATATTTGCAATGTAGATCTAAATAGAGAATTTTAACCAAGCCTAGTTCAAACAGATCAAGATTTATTAAATTTAACAAATTTGATCAAGCATCATAACTTAAAATTTTCTATTTAGGTTTACCCTAAACGTTCTTTAAAGTACCATTGTTAAAGTCACAATCAAGTTTTAATAAAACAATTTTACAGGACTTGTTAAAGCTTTGATTATTCGAAGTGATGCCAAGCCTTTAGCTTTTTATGTTATCCAAAGCTAAAAGCTAAGATCAATACACGCTTATAGAGCTTAACTTACTTTATAAGTTTGATCTCTTTCCGTCTTAATTCGAGTTAATCAAATACTATAGAATAAATTTAACGCTTAGGTTTTAAAGATAAAGCAATTCAAAAATGCTTATCCGTAAACCAACTAGCTTAGTTAGATCGATTTTATCTTTAACAAGGAAGTAATGCGAATTAGAATATATAAATAAAAATAGTCTAAGTATTTTTTACGAATCTAATCCTAAATGATTTCTTTTATAGAAATTTTACGGCAACGCCGAAAGCGTTGCTGTGCTTTAGGTGGGTCGAGGGAGCGAAGCTCCCCGTCGCAAAGAGCGGCTTTGCCGGTCTGCGAAGTAAAAAATATATAAAAGGTAAGCTACTAAGAGCGAACGGTGGATGCCTTGGCTAGTAGAGGCGATGAAAGACGTGCCAGACTGCGATAAGTCTCGGGGAGCCGTCAAGGGGCTTTGATCCGGGAATTTCTGAATGGGGCAACCCAATACATAGCGATATGTGTTACCATTAACGGAGCCAACGCGGGGAACTGAAACATCTAAGTACCCGCAGGAAGAGAAATCAATAGAGATTACGCTAGTAGCGGCGAGCGAACGCGTAAGAGGGCAAACCACTAGTTTACTAGTGGGGTTGTAGGACCGCAACATAGACTAGGATCTGATAATAGAACAATCTGGAAAGGTTAGGCATAGAGGGTGATACTCCCGTATATGAAATCACATCCTTACTTAGCGGTATCCTGAGTAGGACGGGACACGTGAAATCCTGTCTGAAGCCGGGTCGACCACGATCCAACCCTAAATACTACTACTAGACCGATAGCGTACAAGTACCGTGAGGGAAAGGTGAAAAGAACGGCGGTGAGCCGAGTGAAATAGAACCTGAAACCGTTTGCTTACAATCATTCAGAGCACTATGCTATGCTCTTTAAAATTAATCCAGCTTGGCTTTTTAGCCCTTTTTTATGAAACTGCGACTGCGGCAGCCAGATCCGGCTAGCCTTGCCTTGTTTCATAAAAAATCATCTAAAAATCCTGCGCATTTGAAATTCTAAATTTTGATCTAATAAAATTTCATCATAGATGACACAAATAGAATTTTATGGTCTAAATTTTAGAAGTAACGATTAGCGATTAGTTTTAATGAGTATAGCAGTGTGATGGACTGCCTTTTGCATAATGAGCCTGCGAGTTGTGGTGTCTGGCGAGGTTAAGGAAACCCGGAGCCGTAGCGAAAGCGAGTCTTAATAGGGCGATTAGTCAGATGCTGCAGACCCGAAACGATGTGATCTATCCATGAGCAGGTTGAAGCCGGTGTAAGAGCCGGTGGAGGACCCAACCGACGGCCGTTGAAAAGGCTCCGGATGACTTGTGGATAGGGGTGAAAGGCCAATCAAACATCGTGATAGCTGGTTCTCTCCGAAATATATTGAGGTATAGCGTCGTGTAGTAGTTATAAGGGGTAGAGCACTGAATGGGCTAGGGCATACACCAATGTACCAAACCCTATCAAACTCCGAATACTTATAGCGTAACCACGGCAGTCAGGCGGCGAGTGATAAAATCCGTCGTCAAGAGGGAAACAACCCGGACTAACAGCTAAGGTCCCCAAATCTCATTTAAGTGGAAAACGATGTGAAGTTACTGAAACAACCAGGAGGTTGGCTTAGAAGCAGCCATCCTTTAAAGATAGCGTAATAGCTCACTGGTCTAGTGATTTTGCGCGGAAAATATAACGGGGCTAAAATGAGTACCGAAGCTTTAGACTTGCACTTAATCATTTATACTAGCTCGTCTTTTGGCGATAAATTAATGAGTTCGATTTTTTCTCAATCGATAGGCTAAAAGCCTTATCTCAATCGAAAAAATCTTCACAACATTAATTTCTCATCCAAAATACTTCGCTTTCTATATTCAAATTTTAAAGATTTCAAACTTTGTTGATTTTAAAATTTCTTAGAATTTTAAAATCCCAATTTAGATATTTACAATTTAACAACCAAGAAGCGAAGAAAGACAAATAAAACTTTAAGATATCGGATAAATTCTTAAATATCTTAAGTTTTAAATTTAAACAAAGCCGCAAGAAAAGTATAAATCATTAAGTGCAAGTGGTAGGAGAGCGTTCCAATCAGCGTCGAAGCCGTACCGGTAAGGAGCGGTGGAGCGGTTGGAAGTGAGCATGCAGGCATGAGTAGCGATAAAATACGTGAGAATCGTATTCGCCGTAAACCCAAGGTTTCCTACGCGATGCTCGTCATCGTAGGGTTAGTCGGGTCCTAAGCAAAGTCCGAAAGGGGTATGCGATGGAAAATCGGTTAATATTCCGATACCGATATCAGTGTGCGACGGAAGGACGCTTAAAGTTAGTGGAGCTAGCGGATGGAAGTGCTAGTCTAAGGAAGTAGGTTGAGTTATAGGCAAATCCGTAACTCTTTATCCGAGATCTGAAAGGCTTCTGACGCTCTTCGGAGTAGATGAAGAATCCATGATACTATCGAGCCGAGAAAAGTTTCTAAGTTTAGCTGATATCGCCCGTACCGTAAACCGACACAGGTGGGTGGGATGAGTATTCTAAGGCGCGTGGAAGAACTCTCTTTAAGGAACTCTGCAAAATAGCACCGTATCTTCGGTATAAGGTGTGCCTAGCTTCGTTAAGAATTTACTTCGTAAGCGAAGAAGGTTACAACAAAGAGTCCCTCCCGACTGTTTACCATAAACACAGCACTCTGCTAACTCGTAAGAGGATGTATAGGGTGTGACGCCTGCCCGGTGCTCGAAGGTTAATTGATGATGTTAGCTTACGCAAAGCATCTGATCGAAGCCCGAGTAAACGGCGGCCGTAACTATAACGGTCCTAAGGTAGCGAAATTCCTTGTCGGTTAAATACCGACCTGCATGAATGGCGTAACGAGATGGGAGCTGTCTCAAAGAGGGATCCAGTGAAATTGTAGTGGAGGTGAAAATTCCTCCTACCCGCGGCAAGACGGAAAGACCCCGTGGACCTTTACTATAGCTTGACACTGCTACTTGGATAAAGATGCGCAGGATAGGTGGGAGGCTTTGAGTCGTAGATCTCGGTTTACGATGAGCCATTGTTGAGATACCACTCTTCTTTATTCGGGTAGCTAACTAGCCTAAGTTATCCTTAGGTAGGACAATGTCTGGTGGGTAGTTTGACTGGGGCGGTCGCCTCCCAAAATGTAACGGAGGCTTACAAAGGTTGGCTCAAAGCGGTTGGAAATCGCTTGTAGAGTATAAAGGCAAAAGCCAGCTTAACTGCGAGACATACACGTCGAGCAGAGACGAAAGTCGGTCTTAGTGATCCGGTGGTTCTGTGTGGAAGGGCCATCGCTCAAAGGATAAAAGGTACCCCGGGGATAACAGGCTGATCTCCCCCAAGAGCTCACATCGACGGGGAGGTTTGGCACCTCGATGTCGGCTCATCGCATCCTGGGGCTGTAGTCGGTCCCAAGGGTATGGCTGTTCGCCATTTAAAGTGGTACGTGAGCTGGGTTTAAAACGTCGTGAGACAGTTTGGTCCCTATCTTCCGTGGGCGTTGCAGATTTGAGAAAGCCTGCTCCTAGTACGAGAGGACCGGAGTGGACGCACCTCTGGTGTACCTGTTGTCACGCCAGTGGCATCGCAGGGTAGCTATGTGCGGAAGAGATAACCGCTGAAAGCATCTAAGCGGGAAACTCGTTTCAAGATGAGATCTGCCGGGGATTGATCCCCCTGAAGAGTCGTTCAAGACCAGGACGTTGATAGGCTGGGTGTGGAAGTGCAGCAATGCATTAAGCTAACCAGTACTAATTGCTCGTGAGGCTTGACCCTATAACTTTGATGCCCAATGAAGCATCAAGAAAGAGCCGGATGCGTGCAGTCATGATTGAATGCTGATAGAATTCTATGGATTGACAATGAGTGCGCTTAAATCATGCGAACATTCTGAGCGTTCTTTATTGCAAAAAGTTAAAGCTTGATGACCATAGCAAGGCGGATCCACTCCTTCCCATCCCGAACAGGACCGTGAAACGACTCAGCGCCGATGATAGTGTGGTTCTTCCATGCGAAAGTAGGTCACTGCCAAACACCTATCCTAAGCCCCCGACAGATGTCGGGGGCTTTTACTTTGTATTGTTTCGGTTTGGCGAATATCATTACCCTGTATGGCGGCGGTGGAGTGGGGTAATATTCCGGATGATCCGGTTGCAGAAGGATGGGCTTTATTGATGTGGGAGGAGGCCGCTCCGGAATTGAAGTAAGTTGGAGAATGTTGCAGAATAAATACATTTGGGGATAGTGAAGTTGGAAATATTTAAAATTGTTTGAATTAAAATGATGAGAAGCATATGATAATAAAATATTTAGTGGTAACGCCTCCACGGCGGTGCCGTCCATATTAACGAAATGATAGGAAAACGCCCTTATGAAAAAATTCCTCTTTGCCGCACTCTCCGTTCTGACCGCCTCGCTGTCGCTGGCCGCCGTCAA
>NZ_CALKTS010000032.1 GCF_937997595.1 uncultured Campylobacter sp.
GCAGATCGTATTTTTTAAACTCCGCAAAAAGCGGGTGCAGATCCACGCCTTTATCGTCGCCGCCGAGGATCAGATGTATTTTGCGCCCCGCGTATCGCTTCAGCGCCTGCGCGCACGCATCGATGTTGGTCGCCTTCGTGTCATTGACCCAGACCCTGCCGCGCGCGTCGGTAAACTCCTCTAGCTTATTGCCTTCGATCACGAAGTCGTTTAGTCGCATGGCGTCGCATCTGTCGAATAAAATTTTTTCCACACACAGCGCCAAAAGCGCGTCTATCAAAAACGGAGTGCGGAATTTTATCTCGCCTAAATCGATGCCGAATTTTTGCGCCAGATCCGCTTCGTTTTCGTAGCAGATCACGCGAGCTAGGCTGTTTTGCGCGGCGGCGGAACTTTCGTAGGCGCGCGGGATCAGCGCTACGGAGCCTTCGCGCATCGCTAGCAGCGGCGAGAGTTTGGCGCGCTCATACTCCGCAAAATCGCCGTGCCAGCTGAGATGATCGGGCGTGATCGCAAGCAGCACGTAGATGTCGGGGCGCGCATGTTTGGTGTAGTGCAGCGTAAACGAGCTCGTCTCCAGCACCCAAATTTTAGCGCTTTTATCAAGTTTTGCAAGCGGAACGCCCACGTTGCCGCCCATTTGCGAGCCGTATCGCTCGAGCAGATACTGCATCATCTTTGTCGTCGTGGTCTTGCCGTTCGTGCCGCTGATCCAAATTTTAAGGCCTTTATAATCGTCAAAATAATCATATTCACTGATTAAATTCCGTGCCTTTCGCACCAGTTCGTGATGCGGCGGGAAGCCAGGGCTAGGGATTTCAAGCTCGCTTGCGGCGGGATTAAACTCGCTCGGGTTTAAAAGCGCGTTGCCGAACTCGTCCAGCTTCGGCGCGCCCGAAGAAATTTTAAATTTATCGTCGTAGATCTCCCAGCAGCCTTCGTCGCGGCAGTGCTCGGCGATCGCTCTGGTCGTAAGTCCGTAGCCAAATAGCGATTTTTTCATTTTTCTCCCCTTTTGCCCCATAAAATTTGAGTTATCTCGTCGGTGCTAAGCTCGGCAATTTCGCCGCTTCTCTCGCATCTTTCAAAAAGCCTCGGATCGTAAGTATCCTTAAAATTTAACTTTAAAAACTCGGTAAAATATCCGCCGTCTGCGGCAAAATTAGGACGGTAGTAAAAAGCGTCTAAAAAAGCATCTCCCGTCTCGCACGGCTCAAAAGTGCTCATCCGCTCCACGATCTCGCGCAGTTCGTCCTTTGTGATATCCGGCACTAATTGCGGCTCCGGCAGTGCGATATCGAAAGCCAAATTTTCCGCGCCGTCCGCTTCCCACCACTTCCAAAGATCAAATTTGCTCATATCTTTGCCCGTGATTTCGTGTAGCGTCGCCTCTAGCTCGCGGTATTTTGCGCCGTCAGGATCGCCGTTATCGTCGCAGTAAGCCGTGTAGGCTAAAATTTGCTTTAAAATTTCGTCGTATATTCCGCGCGCCGTTTCGAAGTCGGGTTCAATTTGCGCTCGCATTTTATCTCAGTTTCAGCGACGTCAGCGCTATGATATTTGCGATCAGCGCGATGATCCAAAAGCGGATGATGATTTTGTTTTCGACCCAGCCTTTAAGCTCGAAATGGTGGTGTATCGGCGCCATCAGGAAAATTCTGCGTTTAAAAATTTTAAAGCTGCCCACCTGCAAGATCACGCTGAGTGTCTCGATGACGAAGACGAAGCCGATCATTATGAGCAAAATTTCATTTTTCGTGATGACCGCGCAGTATCCTAAAAATGCGCCTACGCTGAGGCTGCCGCTATCGCCCATAAATACTTCGGCGGGGTAGCAGTTAAACCACAAAAACCCAAGCAGCGCGCCGATGAGCGCCGAGACGATGATGCAGACCTCGCCCGCGCCCGCGACGCGCGGTAGCAAGAGATACTGCGAGTAGATCGCATGCCCGCAGAGATAGGCGAACACGCCCAAGCTGCAGAGCGAAAATACCGACGGAATGGTTGCTAGCCCGTCTAGCCCGTCGGTTAAATTTACCGCGTTTGAGCTAGCGCTTATTACGATCGTCCAAAACAGCGGCGCGAAAATCCATAAATTTAGCAGAGGGTATTTGAAAAACGGCACGAAAAATTCCCCGTCCAGATCGCTAAAAGCATAAAGCGTAGCTCCGATCAGAAACGCCAAGAAATTTTGCAGCGCAAATTTAGCCCGCGCGCTAAGGCCTGCGTGGTTTTGGCGGCCTAAAATTTTAGAGATGTCGTCCTTGAAGCCTATGTATCCAAAGCCCACCAAACAAAGCAGCCCGCATAGCACGAAGACGTTGTTTAGCTTGGCGCACAGCAGGCTTGCGAGCACCGCGGCGGTAACGAAAACGAGCCCGCCCATCGTGGGGGTTTTGCTCTTTTTCTGATGGTTTTGCGGCGCGAGCTCGTAAATGGGCTGCGCGGCGTGTCTAGCTTGCGCCCAGCGGATAAACCGCGGCATAGCCCAGACCGAAAAACAAAAAGCGATAAAAAACGCAAGGCCTGCGCGCGCGGTGATGTATTGGAAAAAATTTATATTCGTAAGATGGTAAAGATAATAAAACAAAGTTTGCCTTTTAAATTTTATGAAATTTTAATACGAAAACGCGCATTTTAGTATAAAAGAGGTAAAATTTAGCTTTTAGGGCGGATGAAATTTTGCCGCATTTGCCAAAAGAAAGTATAATGCCGCTCGTAAAAACAGCGCCGCAGATCCGTTTCAAAAGACCTGTGCGGCGAAATTTAGACGAAATTTAGGAGCCAAAATGGGGCAAAAGACGATTTTACTCATTACCGACGGCATCGGCTTTAACGCGAGCGATAAATTTAACGCGTTTGCGAACGCAAAAAAGCCCGCCTATGATTATCTTTTTAAAAACGTGCCCAATACGCTGCTGCGCACCTCCGGGCTTGCCGTGGGCTTGCCGCAAGGACAGATGGGAAACAGCGAAGTAGGGCATATGACGATCGGAAGCGGTAGAATTCTGTATCAAAACCTAGTCAAAATCGATCGCGCGATCGATGAAGGCTCGCTTGAGAAAAACGAAGCGCTACAAAGCCTACTTTCAAAGTGCCGCAGGCTGCACGTCATAGGGCTTTACAGCGACGGCGGCGTGCATTCGCACCTGCGCCATTTCGACGCGATCTGCGAGATAGCGCAGAAAGCGGGTTGCGAGACATGGGCGCACGCTATCACCGACGGGCGCGACGTTTCACCGAGTAGCGGAGCGGAATTTTTAAAGCACCTACAGGCTAAATTTAAAGTCGGCAGCGTTTGCGGGCGCTTTTACGCGATGGATCGCGACAAGCGCTTTGACCGCGTAAAGCGCGCTTACGACGTGCTTTTGGGTGAAGCGGCGCCGCTTGAAATTTCGCCTAGCGAGTACGTGCTGCAAAGCTACGAGCGCGGCGTGAGCGACGAGTTTATCGAGCCTGCGAGCTTTAACGGCTTTGGCGGTATCGGCGCGGATGACGGAGTGATTTTTATAAATTTTAGAAACGATCGCGCCAGGGAGCTTTGCGCGGCTTTGGGTGATGAGGGCTTCGGCGAATTTGAGCGAAAATTCGTCGTGCAAAATTTAATCACGATGAGCGAATACGACGCGAGCTTTAAATTTCCTCTGCTATTTGAGAAGCCTGTGCTTAAAAACACGCTTTGCGAAGTGATCGCGGAAGCCGGTCTTACGCAGCTTCACACCGCCGAGACCGAAAAATACGCCCACGTGACGTTTTTCTTTAACGGCGGCGTCGAGGAGCCGCTGCCGAACGAAACTCGCGTGCTGATACCAAGCCCGAAAGTAAAAACCTACGACGAGCAGCCGCAGATGAGCGCGCCAGCGGTGTGCGACGCGGTGATCCGCGGTATCGAAGCGGGGATCGATTTCATCGTCGTAAATTTCGCAAACGGCGATATGGTCGGCCATACGGGCAATTACGACGCCGCGGTAAAGGCGGTCGAAGCGGTGGATGAGTGTATCGGTAAAATTTTAAACGCGGCGAAGGCGCACGATTACGCCTATGTCCAGATCAGCGATCACGGCAACTGTGAGGCGATGCGAGACGCGGACGGCGAAATTTTAACCAACCACACGACCTTTGACGTATTTTGCTTCGTGCTGGGACGCGGCGTGCGCGAGCTAAAAAGCGGCCTCGGGCTTAGCAACGTCGCAGCGACCGTGCTAAAGCTAATGGGACTGCCAAAGCCTGCGGAGATGGATGAGGCGCTATTTTAAAATTTAAACGGCGCAGCTCGCGAGCAGATTTAAACTGCTAAAATTTAGGTAAATTTGGATAAATTTACGCTAGATATTAAAATTTTAATAAAAGGACAAGTATGAAATTTAGTGGAAAGAACGTTTTAATTACCGGTGCGAGCCGCGGTATCGGCGCGCAGATCGCAAGGACTTTGGCATCTTACGGGCTTAAGGTGTGGATCAATTATCGCTCTGCACCAGAGCCTGCCGACGCGCTGCTAGAGGAGATCCGCGCAAACGGCGGAGAGGGCGCCGTGATAAAATTTGACGCGACGAACGAGGCGGAATTTAGCGAGGCGATTGCCCTGATCGCGCAAAGCGACAGCGAGCTAAGCTATCTGGTAAATAACGCGGGCATCACGAACGACAAGCTCGCGCTTAGGATGAAGCTGGAAGACTTCATGGGCGTGATCGAAGCAAATTTAAGCAGCGCCTTTATCGGCTGCCGTGAAGCTTTAAAGCTAATGAGCAAAAAGCGCTTCGGTGCGGTCGTAAATATCGCCTCGATCGTCGGCGAAATGGGCAACGCCGGGCAGGCCAATTACAGCGCGAGCAAGGGCGGAATGATCGCGATGAGCAAGAGCTTTGCAAAAGAGGGCGCAGCGCGCGGAATCCGCTTTAATTGCATAACTCCGGGCTTCATCGCTACGGATATGACGGACGCGCTAAGCGACGACGTAAAAGCAAGCTACGAAGCGAGCATCCCGCTTAAGCGCCTCGGAAGCACGAGCGACGTCGCCGAAGGAGTTGCGTTTTTGCTTAGCGACGGTGCGGGCTACATTACCGGAGAGTCGCTTAAAATCAACGGCGGGCTCTATATGTAGCGTTAAATAGCGGAATTTAAGGTTAAATATTATAGAATTACGCGGTATTTTTTTAAAGGAGTGCTAAAATGGCAGTATTTGAAGATGTAAGAGACGTAGTTGTAGAACAACTCAGCGTTAGCCCGGATCAGGTTAAACTTGACTCTAAAATTATCGAAGATTTGGGCGCGGACTCTCTTGACGTAGTTGAGCTAGTAATGGCTTTAGAGGAGAAATTCGGTATCGAGATCCCTGATAGCGAGTCCGAAAAATTAGTAAGCATTAAAGACGTAGTAGATTATATAGAAAATTTGCCTAAGAAATAAAATTTTAAGGAAGCGGTTTTGAAACGAGTCGTAGTAACGGGCATCGGGATGATAACCTCTCTCGGGCTTGACAAACAGAGCAGTTTTGAAAATATCTGTAACGGAAAAACCGGGGTTGATAAAATTTCGCTCTTTGACGCTAGCGAATTTCCGGTTCAAATTGCAGCTGAAGTAAAAGGTTTCGATCCTTCGAGCATAATCGAGGATGGAAAAGAGATAAAAAAGATGGATAGATTTATCCAGCTGGGACTTAAAGCCGCGGGTGAAGCTATGGATGACGCTAAATTTAGCGGTTTCGATAGCGACGAATTCGGCGTTAGCTCCGCTAGCGGTATAGGCGGTTTACCGAATATCGAGATAAACGCCAATACCTGCTTGCAGCGCGGCCCTAGGCGAATTTCTCCGTTTTTTATCCCCTCTGCTTTAGTAAATATGCTCGGCGGCTTTGTTTCTATATATTATAAATTAAAAGGTCCGAATTTATCCAGCGTTACGGCTTGTGCGGCTTCCGCACATGCGATTATGGACGCTGCGAGAGTTATCATGATCGGCGAAGCGAAAAAGATGCTTGCAGTGGGAGCCGAGGCTGCGGTTTGTCCCGTAGGTATCGGCGGATTTGCCGCAATGAAGGCGCTTTGCGCTAGAAATGACGATCCCGCGCACGCTTCGCGTCCGTTTGATGCAGAGCGAAACGGCTTTGTTATGGGCGAAGGTGCGGCGGCTTTGGTTTTAGAAGAGCTAGAAGACGCAAAAGCGCGCGGCGCTAAAATTTACGGCGAGCTCGTAGGATTCGGCGCTAGCGGCGATGCTTATCATATCACTTCGCCTAGCCTAGACGGCCCGATACGCGCTATGAAAAAAGCCTACGAGATGGCGGGACGCCCAAAGATTGATTATATCAACGCTCACGGAACGTCCACCGCGATAAACGATAAAAACGAAACCGCGGCGTTAAAAGAGCTTTTCGGCGAGGGGAAGGTGCCTGCGGTCAGCTCCACCAAGGGTCAGCTAGGACACTGCCTGGGCGCTGCCGGAGCGGTAGAGGCTGCGATCAGCCTTTTAGCGATGCAAAACGGCATCATACCGCCTACGATAAATCAAATTTCAAAAGATCCCGATTGCGATTTGGATTACGTGCCAAACGTCGCTAGAAAAGCCAAACTCGATTGCGTCATGAGCAATAATTTTGGATTCGGCGGCACGAACGCATCGCTTATTTTCAAAAGAGTAGATTAATGGCTAGCTATCTGGACTTCGAAAAGTCTATAAAGCAGATCGACGAGGACATCACCGCCGCTAAAATTCGCGGCGATGAGGATGCGGTCGAAATTTTAAATAAGAACCTCGAAAAAGAAATTTCCAAAGTTTATAAAAATTTAAACGAATATCAAAGGCTTCAGCTTGCGCGCCACCCAGATCGCCCTTACGCGATTGATTATATTCGCGCGCTTTTGCAAGACGCTAGGGAGCTTCACGGCGACCGCGCCTTTAGAGACGATCCGTCGATCGTGTGTTATCTGGGTATTATGGGCAACCGTAAAATTGCCGTGATTGCCGAGCAGAAGGGTCGCGGCACCAAAAATAAGCTGAAGCGAAATTTCGGCATGCCGCATCCTGAGGGTTATCGCAAGGCGTTGCGTGTAGCGAAACTTGCCGAGAAATTTAACATTCCGATTTTATTTTTGATCGATACTCCGGGCGCATATCCGGGACTTGGCGCCGAGGAGCGCGGTCAGAGCGAGGCTATCGCGCGAAATTTATATGAACTCAGCGATCTTAAAACCCCTACGATCGCCGTCGTTATCGGCGAGGGCGGCAGCGGCGGAGCTTTAGCGATCGGCGTGGCCGATCGTTTGGCGATGCTTCAAAACTCAATCTTTTCGGTTATCTCTCCCGAGGGCTGTGCCGCGATTTTGTGGAACGATCCGAGCAAGAGCGAGGCCGCTACGAAGGCGCTAAAGATCACCGCCGAGGAGCTAAAAGAGCTGGGCTTGATCGACGACGTGATCAAAGAGCCTAAAACGGGCGCCCACAGAGATAAAGACGGCGCGATAAAAGCGCTTGGAAACTACGTCTTAACCGAGCTGCACAAGCTAGACGATCTTAGCATAGACGAGCTCATTAGCAGAAGACAACAAAAAATTTTAAGGTTCGGTGCTTACAAAGAGAACTAAATTTTAAATTTCACGACTTTTTTAAAACCAAATTTAATAACTTCACACTCTAAGAGGACAAATGGAAAATACAAATCAAAATTCCGCTCAGACCGCCGTTTCAAATTCTAATCAAAACGGTAGAAAAACTTACGCTAAAACGCACGTTCCCGTCGAGGGCTACCAGATCGAGGAGCTCCGCTCGATGGATCTTGAAAATCTCATCGCTATAGCAGACGAGCTAGGCGTCGAGAACCCGCGCGAATTCCGCCGCCAAGCGCTCGTTTTTGAAATTTTACGCATGCAGACGAAGCAGGGCGGCTTCATACTTTTTACGGGGATTTTGGAGGTTACCGCCGAGGGTTACGGCTTTTTGCGCGGTATAGATTCAAATTTAAGCGACAGCGCCAACGACGCCTACGTGAGTCTAAGTCAGATCCGCAAATTCGCCCTGCGCGTCGGCGACATCGTTACCGGCCAGGTGCGCGAGCCGAAGGATCAGGAGAAGTACTACGCGCTCTTAAAGATCGAGGCGATCAATTACAAATCGATCCAAGAGGCTAGAGAGCGCCCGCTATTTGACAATCTCACGCCGCTTTTCCCGACCGAAAAGCTCAAGCTCGAATACGATCCGATGCGCCTTACCGGTCGCGTGCTCGATCTTTTCACCCCGATCGGCAAGGGACAGCGCGGGCTCATCACGGCGCCTCCGCGTAGCGGTAAAACGGAGCTTATGAAAGAGCTTGCCAACGGCATTACGCGCAACCACCCCGAGGTCGAGCTTTTGGTATTGCTAGTCGACGAGCGCCCGGAGGAGGTGACCGATATGGAGCGCAGCGTGCGCGGCGAGGTATTTAGCTCGACCTTCGATCAGCCCGCATTCAACCACGTTCGCGTCGCCGAGCTCGTCATCGAAAAGGCAAAACGCGCCGTCGAAAATGGCAAGGACGTCGTCATCCTGCTTGATAGTATCACCCGCCTTGCGCGCGCCTATAACACTGTCACGCCTAGCAGCGGCAAAGTCCTAAGCGGCGGCGTGGACGCAAACGCCCTGCACAAGCCGAAGCGCTTCTTCGGTGCGGCGCGAAATATCGAAAACGGCGGCTCGCTTACCATCGTAGCTACCGCGCTCATCGAGACCGGCTCGCGAATGGACGACGTGATCTTCGAGGAGTTCAAAGGCACGGGCAACAGCGAGATCATCCTCGATCGCAACATATCGGACCGCAGAATTTACCCCGCGATCAATATCACCAAGTCCGGCACGCGCAAAGAGGAGCTTTTGCAAGGCAGCGAAAATCTGCAAAAAATCTGGGCGTTGCGCTCGGCTATCTCGACGATGGACGACGTCGAGGCGCTAAAATTTTTATACGCCAAGATGCTAAAAACCAAAGACAACACCGAGTTGCTATCGATAATGAACGGCTAAATTTTATTAAATTTAGCCTTATTTAAAATTTCGCTCTAAATTTAGCGGCGGAGCTCGCGCCGCTTGCCGCAAATACCGCCACGTAGCTTTGTATGCGCTTTTTCCAAGCGGCGCGTCTTTTTTTCAAACTCCACTATTATAAGTTTAAATTTATCGCGATATTTGCTAAACGTTTTGCGCTCGAAGCACGAGGTGCGGCGCCGTCCGATAAAATTTTACTTCGGTAAAATCTATTCGTAAGATGTCAAGCGTAAAATTTTACGAGGAATTTTATGTTTTGCTACGCACGGAGCTAGGGCGCTTGATATCGTTACTTCAAATTAATATAATACTGCCAACATCATATCATTTCATAAGCTCAAAAAGCTTCATAAATCCTATATATCTGTTTCCATGGTTATCTAATCTAGTCTCATAACAATCAATAATACCAAGGCAGCTTTCCTCGGAATTTATATTTTTTAAAAATATATCAAAATTCCGTTTCGTGCTATTGAATATAAAATTTGGATCGTCACGATACCGCTTGCTCGGCTCATACTCATTGGGGATACGTTTTATCGCTATAAATTTCATACAAAATTGGCTTTCGCCCAGTATTCTATCAATAAACGATGTTTCTTTACGGCATTCTTTTATGGTGAAAGTATCTGATAAATAAATATTTGATGAATAATGCTGATCTAGAATAATCACTTTACCTTTTTCTTTTTCATAGTCTATTTTTCTATTGCCTTCAAATGGTCTATACGTGTAATTATCTCCCGCATCGACATTATTGACAGTATGGTGGTAGATAAAATCTGAAAAAGTCCATGGGATTTTTTCATCCGATACCATTTCGTCTGTAATATCTCTAAAAGGGAGTGAAGAATTTAAATCATGTATTAAATTAAAGTCCTTGTCATTTGAATGATTTTCAAAGATTTCGTTGATTTTAGAAATAGCTTCGTGAAATGTTAAGTTGGTATCTATGGTGTAAAGTTTATTGTATTTGGACTTCCCTTCATAATAATAATTTTCCAATTCGTCCTGTACGAAATTTTGCACTATCTCATCTTTGCTAAGCCATTTTAGATCGCCGAAGCTAAACCCGCTGTAATTAAGCGCACCGACGATCACACAAACGCCGAGCGCGGCGATTAGGACTTTGGCTAGAAATTTAAGAGCTTTGAAAATTTACTCCTTTAGCAAAACGCTAGTTAAAATACAAGCCTAACGGGCTGCGATGTTAAGCGACCTTTTTAAATTTAAACTCGCTCAAAGAGGGGTTAAATTTAAACCCGTGCCGCCTAAATTTAGCAGAATCGCTTCCTACTTCCCGCCGAAAAACAGCAGATTTGCCATTATGATCACGATCGCGACGGGCGCTACGAAGCGCAGCGAAAAGTACCAAATTTTAAATCCCAGCTCGCCCATATCGGCGCCGAAAAGCCCGCGCAGGCGCTGTGCATCCATAACAAAGCCCACGAAGATCGCCGAGGTTAGTGCGCCTAGGGGCAACATAACGTTTGAGCTTACGAAGTCCAAGCAGTCAAAAAAGCTCGCGCCGAAAAGCTTAAACTTGCTCGCATAATCCGCGTGCATCGATAGCAGCGAGCATGCGCCTAGCACCGCTATGACGCACCCCGAGATGCAGACTGCGCGCAGGCGCGAAATTTTAAATCTGCCGATGAGATAGAAGACGAAGGGCTCGATCATCGAAACCGCGCTCGTGATCCCCGCAAAAAAGAGCGAGACGAAAAACGCGACTTCAAGCACTTGTCCCGCTAGCCCCATTTTTGCAAACATCGTAGTGAGCGAGACGAACACAAGCCCCGCACCCTGCGCGGGATCGGCGCGGAATTCGAAGATGAAGGTAAAGACGATGAGCCCCATCATCAGTCCGATCGCGATGTTGATAAATACGATGTTTACCGAGCTTCGCACCAGCCGCACCCCCTCGCTAAGCGACGCCGCGTATGCTGCGATACAGCCGACGCCCACGCATAGGGTAAAGAGCGCGAGCCCGAGCGCGGATAAGACGGAGCTAACGGTGATTTTACCGAAGTCTGGGTAGAAAAGAAATTTCGCCGCCGCGCCGAAGCCCTGCATCGTGCACGCATACGCAAGCATCGCAAGCAGCAGCACGAAAAGAAGCGGCATCATCACGACGTTTAGTCGCTCGATACCGCTTTTGATGCCGCGCGCGACGACAGATAGCGTCAGCACGAGCGCAAGCGCGTAAAAGCCGAGGCTCGTGGCTAGCGAATGCGAGATGAGATCGTCAAAGACGGCGCCCGCTTCCTCGGCGGTTGCGGGCAGCGGAGAAAAGCCCAAAAATATGTAGCGGATCACCCAGCCGAGGATGACGAGGTAAAAGGACAGCACCAGCATGCCGCCCGCGATGAAAATGCCTCCCGCGCGCCATTTGCGTCCGCCGCGCGGTGCCAGCGTCTCGTACGCGCTCGGTAGATCCCGCCCGCTTAGCCTGCCTAGTGCCATCTCGGCTAGGAATATGCTAAAGCCCACGCCCAGCGTGAGCGCGAGGTATAAAAGCACGAAGGCGCTGCCGCCGTTTTGACCCACGAGGGTGGGGAATTTCCATGCGTTGCCAAGCCCTACCGCGCCGCCTGCGACGGCAAGTATGAAGCCGATTTTGCTAAATTTATCGTTCATTTTCGCTCCGATTTTTTAAATTTTAAAGCCGCGGAATTTTAAAATTCCGCAGCGTGATCAGGCGCGGCTACGCTACGGCGTCTTTGCCGCGGTCTTGCGCAAGGTTGCCGCGCGGATTAGCGTGGTCGCGCCGAAGGCTGATTACGGTCGCCGCATGCTCCTATCTAGACATAAAATTCCAAGCGCGATTTTTGTAAGCCGCCATAGCCGCTCACGCATCGCCGTGAGTTCGCTATGAAATTTTGTCCGTCGCTTTTAGACTGCTTCAGCGCCAAATTTTAAATCCATGTTATCCACCTGCTTTACAAATTTTAAAAATTTAAAATTTTTAGCTGATTGAGCGCGATCACTACGATCGCGACTGGCGCCACGAAGCGCAATAGCACGAAATACCACAGCTTAAAGCCCATTCGTCCCATATATGGGCGCAGTAGAATTTCGACGGCTCGTTTTTTGATCACGAATCCTACGAAAATCGCCACGATTATGCCGCTAAGAGGCATTAAGATATTCGAGGTTAGGTAATCAAGCACGTCAAAAAAGCTCTTGCCACCTAGGCTAAAATACTCGCTCGTGCCCCCGTAATAACCCAAAATGCAGCATATCCCTAAAACATACGTCACGGCAAAAACTAAAAGCGAAGCGCGCTTGCGGCTTAGCTTGCGGGAGTTTACGAGATAATAAATCGCAGGCTCCAGCATCGAAATTGCAGAAGTAATCGCCGCAAATAATAGCGAGGTGAAAAATAAAAAGGCTAGGATGTTTCCGATCGCACCGAGCTTTGAAAAAAGTACCACCAGCGAGACAAACACTAGCCCTGGGCCTTGCGCTTTGGGATCTCCGCCGAATTCAAAGATGAAAGTAAAGACGATAAGCCCCATCATCACGCCGATTAGGACATTAATGCAGACGATATTTATGCTTGAGGTTAGGATATTAGTGCGCGCAGGCAGGCTTGCAGCATAGGTCATAATCGTAGTAACGCCAAGCGAAAGCGTAAAAAATGCAAGTCCTAGCGCTGAAAGAACACTATCCTTATTAAGCTTGGAAAAATCTGGCACCAGTAGGAATTTCGCGCTACGTCCGAATCCATCGAAACTCGCGGCGTAAATTAGCATCAAAACCAGCAAAATAAATAGCGCGGGCATCATCCAGACATTAAGCCGCTCGATGCCGCTTTTAACACCTTTAGATACGATGAAAAAGCAAAACGCCGACGCTATGGTAAAGCACACCGCCACGCTTAAAAAGTCGCTACCTAAAAGCGCTTTAAACGCTGCGCCGCTTTCATCTATACTTTTTGGCAGATAAAAAGCGCTTGAGACCACGTATTTTAGGATCCAGCCCATTACGACGCTGTAAAAAGCATAGATCAAAAGCGCACTAATCATAAAAAATCCTGCGTATTTCCATGCGCCTTTGTATGAGGGCGCGAGTTTTTCAAATGCGCGCACCGGATCACTTTCGCTTAGCCTGCCGATGACGATCTCGGCTAAAAAAATCACGAAGCTAACCAAAAGCGTCAGCAAAAGATATAGCAAGATAAATGCGCTGCCGCCGTTGGTGCCTACTAAAGTGGGGAATTTCCACGCATTACCGAGCCCTACGGCGCTGCCTGCGACTGCGAGAATGAAGCCGATTTTGCTAAATTTATCGTTCATATTATGCCTTGTAGCGGAATTTGAAAGGGCAATATTAGCAAAATCTAGCTTAACTCGCCAAGCTAGCCGAGTGGAATTTAGGCAAACCCGCTATAATGCCGCGAATTTTAAAGGAGATAAAATGAAATCGATAAAAGAAGTGATGCTCTTTCGCCACAGTTGCCGTAAATTTTGCAGCTATAAACTAAATAGCGAGCTCGTGCGCGAGATACTTGATCTTGCGCGCTTAAGTTCCAGCTCATGCGGATTGGAGCCGTGGAGGATGATGATAATCTCGGATCCTTGTGAGCTAAAAGAGCTTTCTGTAGCCTGCAACAGCCAGCCACAAGTAGCCGAGTGCTCGCACGCCGTGATTTTAATCGCGCGTAACGATCTGCGCGTGGGCGAGGAGTATTTAGAGCGCACCGTTCGCCGTCGCGCAAACACTCCGCAAAAATATGAAGCTGCGATGAATTATTTCCGCGCGAAATTTGCGGACTTAGACGACGAAGCGCTGATGAACTACGCGACCAAGCAGCTTTATATCTTAGCGGCAAATATCGCTAATATTGCCGAGGGCTTTGACGTGCGCTCGTGTATAATGACCGGCTTTGACGCCGCGGCTTTGGAAAAATTTTGCGCTTTAGAGACGAAATTTCGTCCTGCAATCGTCGTGGCTTTGGGGCGTGGTGGGCCTAGCAAATATCCGCACACGCGCTACGAGCTAGATGAAATTTTAATCTCTCGCGGCGGTAGCGAAAAAAGATAAAATGGGTCGCTTCTGCTCGCAAAGCTAGGCGCAAGCTTCGTTTATTAAAAGCGTCGTTTTGCGAAATTTTATCGGTTTAAAAGTGCGATAGCGTTAAAATGCGCTTAAAATTTCAAAGGATAATCATGCAAGTCAAACTTCTAAATTTCACTCCGCTTTGGGTCTGCTCAAACGCGATCCGCACCTGCTGGCAGAGCTTTGAGCGTGGCGATTGCGGTGGCGCCAAAGACCTAGCGCTAATAGACCGCGTCGGCAACCAGCTCAAGCACTCAAGCACGCTGGAGCACCTCTACTACAACTTCTACATCAGCGGTATTTCGCGCGCGCTGCTTCAGGAGTTGGCGCGCCACCGCCTCGCAAGCCTTAGCGTAAAATCCACTCGCTACACTCTCAAAGAATTGCGCGGCGAGGACGGCTTCATACAGGGTGATTTCGAAAACGCCGCGCGATACATAGTGCTTACGGGCAACGAAGCGGTCGATAACGCAAGTATCGCGGCGCTTGAAAATCTGCGCGTAATCTTACAAACCCCAATCAGCCTCGATATCGCCAAATACTGCCTGCCCGAGTGCTACAAGAGCGAGCTTAGCTGGAGCATAAACGCACGCAGTTTACAAAACTTCCTCGCTCTGCGCTCTAGCAAGGCGGCGCTTTGGGAGATCCGCGAGCTTGCCGGTAAAATTTATCATGCGCTGCCGCAGGAGCATAAATTTATATTCCAAAGCTGCATGGCAGGCGAGAAGATGCAAGGCGAAGAGTAGCGCGCGGGATAAATTTAGATACAAAAAGGGCTGCGATGATAAAACTTACGCAGATGAGAGCGGCTTTTGAAAAGGAGGAGCCGGACGCGCTTTATCTAAGCTACTTGGGATGGGTAAAAACCCTGATTCCGTTTTGGAGGCAGGCTGCTGCGAGGATCGCGGAGCTAAGCGGCACGGCGGATGAAAAAAGAGATAAGTATCTGCGAGCTATCGACAATTCTTTAGAACTGATGCAAGCTTGGCGGTTTAAAAAGATAAAATACGTGCAAGCAAGAAGAAAAGAGATCGATAGCACCATAAGTTTTATTCGAAACGGCGCCTTAACGCAGCAGGTATGTAGATACGCCTTTGCGCCGGTCTGTAGAAATTTAGCAAGCATTTTACGCAGCTTTTTGTATGTTTCTACTTTTGGCTATTCGGACGAGCAGCTTCCGACAGTATTTGCTCAAAAAATTTACGGCATTGCGCTGTGTCATACTTTATTTCCCTTTGATACGGGCGATTTTGTGTATTATCTGCCGCGCGAAAAATCCATCCACACCGATGACCCCGCCGATTTGGATAACTGGCATTTGATGATGGAGATAGCGGGCGGCGATTTAGGGATTTCTGCGTTGATTGAGCGGCTAAACGAACGCGCGTATGAAATTTGGACGAATTACAAAACGCCGTTTGAATGGAAATACGACGAGGGAGTTTGGAATTTAGAATTTGAGAATGTTTCAAAAAGGCTGCACTATGCGGGCTTGCGGGCTTTTGCAAGTCTGAATAAAGCGGAATAAAAAACGCGCAAAATTTTAACCGCTTTTAAAATTTTATTCGCGGGCGGTAAAAATTCTGCGAGTTCTAATGCGGGTAAAATTTAAAATTCGTTTGAGCGGGTTTTTTAGCGGCCTGCGGTATAAAATTTAGCCGCCGCGCATTTTACGACTTGCAGCGCCGACCCGAGAATTGCAGCGCCGCCGCGCCGAAAGCTCATAGGCGAGCGATAAATTTAAAGGATGGATCATGAAAAATCTAGCGCTTGTGATGTTTAGCGGACAGACGCACCTCGATTTCGTGGGATTTTACGATTGTATGTTAAGGCTCAAAGCCGTCCGCCCGCAGCTTGAGATGAGGTTTTGCTCGCGCGAGCGGCAGGTTTCGGATAGCGGCGGCCTTACGATCGATACGGGAGAGATCACGACGGATCTAGGCGGCTTTGATGCGGTTTTTGTGCCCGGCGGTATGGCGACGCGCCGCCT
>NZ_CALKTS010000033.1 GCF_937997595.1 uncultured Campylobacter sp.
AAAATACCGCCGCTTCATAATACCGGCGGCGGAAGTGCGGCAGGTCCCGTGATAATGCAAATCTACGAAAAGCTCGCCCAGATGGGCTACATCGACGCCAACGCAACGACTATCAAAGACAGCGCAAAGAAGACGAAGTAGGATGGGATTTTAGAATTCTACTCGTGCTTTGCTTGCTTTAAATTTTAAAATTTAGCAAGCCTTTGCGGGTTTAAAATTTTAAAATTTATCCCACCTCCGTGAGCCTGAAATTTTAAAATTTAGCTTGGAGCATCGATACAGAATTTTAAAATTTTATGAAACTTGGAGGAGATAGAATTTTATTTCACTATTACGGGTTTGAAATTTTAAAATTTAGCGCAGTGCGGAGGCTTTGAAATTTAGAATTTTACCCGTCATTCGCGGACTTGAAATTTTAAAATTTAGAGTAGTAAAGAACCTTGAAATTTGATATGGCAAAGCAGTTTTAAATTTTAAATATGCCGTAAGAATAAAAGGGTAAAATGCAGCGAAATTTTTATATGAGTAGGGGATTTGATGAGAGATTGCGATAAAGAGCCGGTAGCAGCAAAAAGCTCTTTATAACGCAAGTGCTAAAACGGATAAACGCTCTGCCAAGCAAGCTCTAATAAGACAAATCCTACTTCCTACTATATATTTATGAGCGCATAGGCGAATATAAACATATCGTAAAATCTAAGATTATTAAATTTCTTAAGGAGGAGAGAATGGCGTTTGAAAATGCAATCATCACAAAAGAGGATGATGAAAAATATGGACTTACTAAGATATTTCTCAAGTATAATCGGCACGATAGGGGTTTGCCGGATCAATGGTATTGGGTCATAGACAGAGAGCGCGACTGCTGGCTTATGGAGAGTGGATTTTTTCCGGATCCGGAGCTAGACCACGCTTACCTCTCAAAAAGTTTATGGGTGCTTTATTATAAAGGCGAGATGTTCGAAATTATACTAGATACCGAGCTTTATAATAAAATTATAGATCAAATATCATATGATAAAGTATGGCTTCTATTGGATATAAGACCGATTACTTATAGTAGATTAACTAATAAAGAAATTTTTATACTTTTGAAAGAAATTCTTGATGTTTATGGATTGGGTGGTGCATGGAGACAGGCTAAATCACCAAACTATAAAGTAACACTAATAAATCAGCTGAAAGGATAAGATTATGTAAAATTTAACACTTGAACAAGCAAATGAGTTGCTAAAAACAGCTAACACCAAACAAGATATAATAAATGTATTAAATAAGCTGGACTTGTCTGCACATAGATCAAAAACCATATTATATTCTGGCATAGAAGATATGGAAGCTTTTAAAGACTATCTAAGAAAAACTAATCAATATAATAATGTTAGGATGATAGATAAAACGTCAGTCGGTGAATTCTTAAATATCTGGGAAAATAAAAATTTACAAAATGCTTTAACGAGAGCATTTGGTAATGGTGATCCAGAATTTGACGTAATTGAAGAATATAAGAAACGCGGTAGTGCTGATGGCAAAGTGCCGCCATCTGAACTCAACAAATTCTTTCACGATGTTGATAAGAAAGACAGCGGCTTATGGGATATAGCCTCTAGGCGCTTTGTCTCCAAAATTAAAGGTGAAGTAGTGACTGTAATAGGAAAAGACGCTAAAGTCGAGAGAACATTCTATCAAACCGAACTCCCCGAACTTCTCAAAAACAAAAATATCACTAAAATCAACGGTATGGACAAATTAGAATTTGCTTCTAAGCTAAAATCTTATGCTTCGGATACAGAAAGGCTAAATTTTATTATTAGTGATCAAAAAGCCGTATCTGCTATAGCAGGAAAACCATTGCCCGAACTAACTCAAATAGATTTTGACAGTGCTCGTAAGCATATTAGTTTTGATATGATATTGAGAAAAAATAAAGATATAATGGACACAAAGGTTATAAATAGCATAGCAGAAAATAACAAAATTTCGTATGCAGATAAAATCAAAGAGATTAGTAAGACATTCGGACAAAAAAGCCTACCTAGAGTCTTTAATGTATTAAATAAAGCAGGAACAGCAGGTCTTATCTTGGGCGCAGGAGTGGCTTCGTATGAGGTTGCACAAGCTATAAAAGATGGAGATACGAAGCGAGCCTCTGAGATTATAGGTGAATATGGGGCATCTATGGGAGGAGGATATCTTACAGCAAAAGCAGCTTTGGCTACAGTAGGAGGAACGGCAACGTTAGGAACAGCTTTACTTACGATGCTAATCAGCGCCGGAGGAAGCGAACTGGTTTTATATCTTTACAAAAATAGAGATATCCTTTTATACTTTATTAATCCTGCAGATGATAGATGGGATGGAAAAACTCCTTTTGCCGATTTCTGGTCAAGTATGCTTAAAGGAGAAAGAAGCCCTGAAGAAATATTGGAGATGGCTTCTTATTTATTTAATCCTTTTGATCCTAATTGGAAAGGTAGGGACTCTGAAGATATTGAAAGGTTCAAAGACTTTTGGTCCCCCTACCTGGACGATCCGCGCAAGTTCCTCCAAGATGCTAAAAATTTATTAGGTCAATTCCTCGGCTCTATTTTTAACTTCTCCATCGTCGACCCTCTCGCCCTAGATCTCAACGGTGACGGCAAGATCGGCATCAGCCCTGCACCTAACGGCGGAGCTTACTTCGATCACAACGGAGATGGGGTATCTCACAAATCATCTTGGATAAGCAAAGAGGATGGAATTTTAGCCTACGATCGTAACGGCAACGGCAATATAGACGACGGCGGCGAGCTATTTGGAAATTTCACGCAGATAAAAGATAAAGATGGCAATCAAAGACTAGCCAAGGACGGTTACGAAGCTTTAAAAGAATTTGATAGTAATAACGACGGGCTTATAGATAATAAAGACGATAAATTTAAAGATCTTAAAATTTGGCAGGATGCGAACT
>NZ_CALKTS010000034.1 GCF_937997595.1 uncultured Campylobacter sp.
TACTTGACGTCGTAGCCGAAGAGCATCATCACGGGCACCACGACCGTGCCGCCGCCGATACCGAAAAACCCGCTGATAAAGCCTACCGCAATGCCGATTAAAATGTATTCAAAAAACATCCATATTCCTTTATTTCAGCCCCTTTGATCTCGCTGAATTTCGCTTTTTGCGGCTTGTTTTAAATTTTATCGCTTGCAAGCCTTTAAATTTAAGCCTTATAGCCGTTTTGCTTCGCGCATCCATTCGCGGTATTGCTCGCGCGAAATTTTTACGTTTTCATATCGCAAGGCGTCCGCGCGAAAGCATTTTAGGCTCAGTTCATTACCCTCAAAGCCCGCAAAATCAGCCTGCTCGTAGATATCGTAGCCGCCCTGTATGCAGTCTAAAACGTCTACATATCTCTGCTCTTCGCTCATCGGCTCGGCAAAACTCACCAAATGCACGCCGTTTGGAGCGCCCCAGTAGCAACCGCTCACGACCAGCGCGTCCCAATCCCGCAGATAGCGCGCACCGCTTAAGATAAAGCTCTCCTTGCCGAGCGTCCAGGCGTCCGGCACGAAGCGCATGATCCGCCCGCGATCCAGTTCAAGCACGCTGTAGCCGTATATATCCTGGCGAAAGACGAGGTAAAATTTTCCGTTTGCGTGGCGGATCAGGCTGAAAAATTCCGCCCGATCGTCTATGTAGCGCCAGGTTTTTATCGCGCGGCTTTTGAGATGGGCTACGCAGCCGCCGTTTCCATCGTCTATGCGGCGTAGGCTTTTTATCTGCGGCGCGCCAAACAGCGCGTATTCGCCGCCGCTAAAGATTGTCGCGCCGAGCCTATATGCGTCCTTTACGATCTCATATCCACCGCTTAAATTTATCGTTTGGCACCGGGTAAAATTTTGCCCCTCGAAAAGAGCTTCCGCCTGCTTGATACGCGCCAGGTACCGCGCGGAATTTACGGCGTTTGCCATCGTGCGCTCCTTAAAATTTTATGCGGGCGGGTTAAATTTTGCGCTGCCTCAAACGGCTCGCGCTTCTTGAATTTCATGCGAACCGAATAAATTTAGCCTCGCTAGTCGGCAAAATTTGACCGCTAGGCGGCAGAGCTCAATCATTTGGCGGCTACTAAGTGCAATCCGTGAGCGCTATGCACCCGCGCCTAAATTTTAAATCTCGCTTTGCCAATTTTTTAAAATTTATCCGCAGTTTCGGCGCTCTGCGAATACTTGCGATACCGCGCCGTCTTTAAATGCTCGCGCACAAGGACCTGAAATTTTACGAGCGTTTGAAATTTCGCGGCGTCTAAATTTCACGATATTTAAAATTCCACGACGTTTTAAAATCCCACGAAAATCCGAAATTTCGCGAGTATTTGAAATTTCGCAACCTTTAAATTCCGCTAGCACTTTAAATTTTATCCAATGCGAACGGGCAAACCGCTCGGACGGGCAGGCCGCTCAAATTTGCTAGCCCGCGCCGTGCCGCTAGCTATCACTCAAAATTTACTCCCCAGAATTTTGCTCCTATCAAGAGCGCAATAATCTCGCCACCAGCTATTACTCAAATTTACTCTCCTCCGCAGTGCCGCTAGTGTATAAATTTAAAATTTTACTCGCCCGAGGCGCTGCGAATATTACTCGGATTTATCCCCCTCCTTGGCGCCCGAAATTTTATCCAGCACCTTTTTGCCGACCTCGCTTTGATTTAGCGCTTCGAGCATCGCGGCTAGCTGCG
>NZ_CALKTS010000035.1 GCF_937997595.1 uncultured Campylobacter sp.
TGCACCAAGAAGGATTGAGTGAAGTTTAAGCATTTTTTCTCCTTGAAAATTCCGCAAAATATGCGGGATTAGAATAGCTGAATTATAGCCGATCGGCATAAAATCTAGATAAATTTTTATATAAATTATTTCATTTTTTCGTGGGGGATTTCAGATGCTTTCGTAGGGCAGAATTTTGTGATTTTACGCAGAATTTTGCTAGTAAAAATTTTTGCCCTTCTTCTCTAGGCTAACCGGATACTGCCCGATACCCAGCGAAACCGATTGGATTTTATGATCTATTTTGCTGGCGTCGTCCATAAGTTTTTATTCCAAAGCTCCGCGCCTGAAATTCCTTTAATCCTAATCCAAGCGATAAGTTCTAAAATTTCATATAAAAAAATCGCTATAAGTATGATACATACCGCTGTTACATTGCTTATTTTCGGAAGATTAACGAATACATTCATAATATTTAGAAGTATCCAATACATAAAATATAATCCTCCACAGAAGTAAAAAATCTTGTTTGTAGCAGCTTTGCCTAGTTTATAATACACTAGTATCAACACTACGTAATTAATAGTTTTAAGTGCTGGAATTACAACAAGAAAGATATTGCCCCATATGGCAATCAGCGTCGCTTCGTTTTGATAACTAAACCCTATATTTTGAGTTGTTCTAATAACAGAATAGAATGTATCTACAAAAGATTCTCTGTGGCTATGAAAGAAGTAATTGAGAGTTTCCGAGCTCGCGATATTTATAGCATACAATAAAAATGCGATAACCATGATAGTCCAAAGCACTCGAGCAATAAAGGTAATTAAATACGTCCTAAAGACCTTACTATCGGAGATATCAGAGATAATTTTGGTTGCCGAGAGTTTAAAAATCATCGAAGCGAAAATTATGGCAACAATTACGGCGGCAACGCCTAAAAATTTGCTTATTTCAACGTCATGCCAAAACTCGCAACAAGCCCAAATGATCAGGTAACAGCAAATCGATAAAACGCTAGAGGTTATACCGCGAAATTTTATGGCGTTTAAAGTATCACGATTCATTTTTTGCCTTTAGATTTTTAAAATTTATGGCGGATTATACTTGCGGGGTTTGAAATTTAGATAAATTTTAGGGCGCGAGTGGAATTTTGAATAGAGCAAAATTTGAATTAAATTTAATCTTTTGGTTTTGAACGAGGATTGTTTCGGGCGAATAGGCACTAGAAGCTGAATTTTAAAGTTCATTTATGAAAAAGCGAGTATTCAAACTAAAATTGAAATTTTACCAGGAAAGCTTGTCGTAGCACAATGCGCAAATCGCGACGAGTTAAAAGCGCAGCCTACGCGCGTAACCTATAAAGTCCGCGCAATAGCGTAATCCGGCTTTTAAATTTAAAAGCCGGAGTAAAATTTAGAGCAAATTTAAACTTATTTCACTTCAAAAGCAAAAGACGCGATGATCGTCTCTTCGTCGCATTTCTTTGGATCCGAAAATGCGAGTTTATTTCTTGCTTTTAGTATCCAAGGGCCCGGCTTTAGCGCCATTACCTCGATTTCGCCCTTATCGTCAGTCATACCATAAAATGCGCTCATATCTTCCAGAAATCCATCCGGTGCACCCTCAACTGCGGCATTTGCAAGTGGTTTGCCTTCAAACAGCACTTTAATTTTAAACGGCTTATTGGCTTTGAAATTTACCGGATTTTCTAAAGGTACGAGCTCGAGTCGCTCGCCCACGGGCTTAGTTATGAGATCACCTGCTTGCGTGTTAATGACTCCCTTTGCGAGCATAGTGGCGCGACGGCAAAATTTAGCGTCTTTGATCGTATCTTTCGTGCCGCCCATATGCCATTTGCCGCTTTTATCCTCGGTCCAAAAGGTCGGTTTATATTGCCCGGTAATAATATAGACGCCTTCCGGCTGCTTTTCGCCTTCGAATTTATAGTTCTCGCTCGTGCGCTTTAGCTCGATTTTTTTGCCGTTTTTATCTATGACTACGGGGATTTCAAAATTATTCTCCCTCTGCTTATCGATCGGCTCGCACGTGGCAAAT
>NZ_CALKTS010000036.1 GCF_937997595.1 uncultured Campylobacter sp.
TGAATAAAACGATTAAAGACGGCTTTACGGGGAGAGGATTTACGTTATATAAATTTGATAATAAGCTTTTGTATATTATGACGTATAGAGATTTTCGGCAATACGAGATGTCTTTTGCAAATTTTATGTATATTCTAGATCCGCAAGAGTGCAGTAAAATTATAAAAGACCCCTCATACGATTCATATTATAGCAGGATAGATTTTGAGGATTATCGAAACAAGATCGCAGGAGATACTCTGATTTATTTCGGACCAATAAAATATAAGAGCGAAGATTATCTACTTTTTATCGATTCCGCAAATTTAATAAACGGTCTTAAAGCGGTTTTTATTAAAATTAGCAAATTTAAAGACAAAGTTTCGCAAACATCCGTTTGTAGAAATTTATATTTAAATACAAAAATTTACCATTAAGTAGTTAATCATACAAACGCATTCAGTTGCGATTGATAAATTTTGGGCATGCGAAATTTTGGTTGGGAAATTACGGCGATTTACCCTAAAAATCCTTTTATCGCTACGGTTTTGGGTCGCTTGTTTTTGCTTTCATATCTGCGTTTTTAAAATTTGATTAAAATTTTAGGTCACTGCACATGCCTTGCTCGCCCCTTTTCGATATACAGCGCCTATTCCTCGCTTCCCTCCGTTCGCACGATCAGGCTTTTTGGAAGGCGAAATTTTTCGATGATCTCACACTCTTTGGCGCGCATCTGTCCGTCGTCGCTCTCGTGGTCGTAACCTAGCACGTGCAGCATGCCGTGCGTAAAAAGCAGCGCCGTCTCGTCATCTCTGCCGTGCCCCAGCTGCGCGGCTTTCAGCTCTACGAGGTCTAAATTTATCACAACCGAGCCGAGCAGCACGGGGGCGAAATTCTCGCCGTCAAAATTTTCATTCTTTAAATTTTCATCGTTAGGATTTTTGCTCGCGAAATTTACGGCGTTTTGATTTTCGCCTGCGGAATTTACAGTGCTTGTATTTTCTCTGGCGGCTTTTGCGGTGTCTGAATTTTCACTAGCAGAATTTGCAGCGTATGGATTTTTGCCGCCGCTGTTTTTATGCGTGGAATTTTCCTCGTTCAAATCCCCGACAAAGCCCGCAAACGCCGCGGGATCGAGCGGGAAGCTCAGCACGTCGGTCGCCTTATCGATGCCGCGCGTTTGCG
>NZ_CALKTS010000037.1 GCF_937997595.1 uncultured Campylobacter sp.
TTCTGACATCGATTTCAGCATTGATTGCGCCCTCTTTAACGGCGGTGATTTTGCCTTTTAGTTGATTTGCAGCACTTAGGCGAAGATCATTTTCTCCCTTTGAAATGATGACATTCGGGGCTTTGAATAAAAATACCGCCTCTTTGCCTGCTTTTAAATCCAAAGTTTTTTCAGAATTGACCGTCACGGTCGCTTTTAGCACGTCGCCGCCTCTGGTTTTAGCTGTGATTAGCGAATTTACCGCACCTATTTTTACGTCGCTGATTACGACGTGAAGCTGATTTCTAGCACTGATTGCCATTGTTTCTCCTTGTAAAAAATTACGAGCAATGTTAGCGGCAAATCCTTAAATGAAATTTAAAAATGCTGCATGTAAGAAATTAATTTGATTTGTTGCGAATTTATATTAAGCCCACTTTTTAAATTCCTAGCTTGCATTATGAAAAATAGCGTTAAAAAATAGATGAAATTCTAAATTTGCATATTAAATCGAGTCATTTTCCTTGAAATTTTGTTCGCTTTTTATAAAATTTTGCGTTTTTTTAGAGCTCTGACGCAAAATTTGGCGTTTGTTTTATGCGCATGCGAAGTGCACATCCGGATAGAAAATTTATCTCAAATCGCGTCTGGCAAGGCTTTAAAAGCACTCCGCTTACGCCTGTTCGCTGAATTTTACGCCTTGCACATCGGTTTTACGAGTAGATTTTGGTGAGCGAGGCGATTTTACATTTGCTTTAAAATACAGCTAGCGGTGCGTTTTGTGCCAAAATTTCAATGTACCTTGCTTTGTAAAAAATCACGCAGAATCATCGCGTGGTTGCAGTGCTCGTCCTTTGCGGCATATAGCAGCGTGACGACCGGCTCGTTTTTAACCTTTTTCAAAAATTCAGCTACGGCGGGATTTTGCTCAAGTTCAGCCAGGTAAAGCTCCTTAAAATGGGCGAAATTCTCAGGCTTATGCGCGAAAAGCTTGCGTATTTCGGTGCTAGGCGTTATGTCCTTTGCCCACATATCAAGCTCCAGCGCATCTTTTTTTATGCCACGCGGCCATAGCCTATCGCAAAGCACGCGAAAACCATCCTCTTCCTCCGCGCTCTCATAGACGCGCTTAATTTTAAATTTTGTCATAGTTTGCTCCTTTAAATTTGCTAATCCTTGATGAAATAATCGCCGTCGAAGCT
>NZ_CALKTS010000038.1 GCF_937997595.1 uncultured Campylobacter sp.
AATTTTGCGTGCTCGCATAGCCGTTTATCACGGCGATCTCGCCGCTAAATTTAACCTCGCGCTTCAGCCCGTCAAGATCGCTCGCGGCTGTTTCGTAGGCTTTGCCGTTTAGTTTTATCTGCATTTTGATCCTAAATTTTATCTTTTTGCCGTTTAAATTTATCGCGCAAATTTAAACGCGCGGCGCCTTGCATCTGTGCGAACATAGCGCGCATTGATGCGGTATTGCGATGCGGTTGCGGCAGAAATCTGCGCGGCTACTACGCACCGCGCAAAGCTCGCACGAATTACGGCGCAAGCGGACGCGTCTGGCGTATCGCTCGTGCTTTTGATCTAAAAATTTCATCCTGCTTTAACGCGTTATGTTTTGGCCTCGCGCATTGCATTCAGCCAATACGTCGCGTCGCATGGGCTTCGTACGGCACGCGTAACACAATCAAATCCGCTAAATTTAGCGCATTAACTCCGCTTGTCGGTTAAATTTAAAATCGCGAAGCGCTAGAGCGATCCGCCGAATTTAAAAGCTTAAACGCCCGAATAAATCCGCACTGCGGCTAAATTTAAAATTTTAGCCCAACCGACGAAAAAGCGGCACGCCGCAGCATACGTCTTAGCGTGCACGACGGCAGAGATCTCGGGGTAAATTTTAAAACCCTGCGCTCAAAGCCCACAACTTCGGCGTAAATTTTAAAGCCATGCGCTCAAGCTTGTAGTGCCGACACAGTTTACAGCTCCACACCCAGCCACCGCGGCTGGCGATGCAAATTAACGTTTCGCCGCAACAATAAAATTTAAACTCTATCGCCGCGGAGCGAATTTTAAAACTTCTGCGTTTCGCCGCCGCGGATTAGTTCGCTTACAAAATTTAAAAGCTCACCGCAGGCACCAGGCTACCGCGGCTTTCTCATAAATTTAAAAACCCCAAACGCCGCTATGTCTCCGCTCCGCCGTATCGTTTAAAATTTTAATGAGGCGATGCAAATTTTAAGCCCCAGCCGCTGTGTCGCTACGCCGATTAAAATTTAGCGGTCTCCACGCGGATTTAAACCTCGGCTGCCGCAATTTTAAAATAATTCAAAGCTCCGACCTCAGCCGCCGCCTACGAACTCGACGATCTCATATTTTTTGCCGCTTGAGATCTG
>NZ_CALKTS010000039.1 GCF_937997595.1 uncultured Campylobacter sp.
GGGGGGGGGGGGGTTAACGATTGGTAACAAGCGCTTTTGCGCGATAAAATTTTGCCACGCAAATAGCTATGGCAAGGGAGTTTGCGAAATTTAAAATTTATTTTGAAAAAGTTAGGAATTTTAAAATTTTAACGCTAGGACTTTGAAAAATTTTATAAATTTTTATGAATTTTGCGAACCAAAATTTTAGAATTTTCACGGCGCGGTAAAGCGAAATTTTAAAATTCTGCCACGAATTTTGGCGCGGGCTTTAGCAAAAACTTTAGCCACTGGTTTTAATACAAATTTGACGCGCAGACTTACTGCGAATTTGTGTAAATCCAGCATAATGCTTTGCCTAGGATTTTTGTGCAAAGTCTTTGCGACAAATTTTAGCAAGAAACCTTACGAGAGCTTTGATGCGAACCTTTTCGAAAACGCTCGTCATAAATTTTTAAACGGATTTTATGGCTTCGGGCATATCTAGTCAATAAATTTTACGTGAATAGCATCCTTATCGCAGCAGTAAATCAGTTTTATCAAAATAGAAATTTAGCAAACGATTTTTGCGCCACCGCAAGCGTATTTGCTGAGATGAAATTTCAAAACAAAATTCCGTCGCCACGTAAGCAGTGCCGCTATCGGGGTAAAATTTATAGACAAAATTCCTAGCGCCAAAACTGCTACTTGATATCTCACAAAATTTTAGTGCCACTCTATTCATAGACAGCTACCGCATTATTTTACAAAATTTTAATCTCACGCCGTCTCGAAGCCTAGCGTTATGCTACTATGCATTCTAGCTTCGCGCTGCGCAGAGCCAAGCCGATCTGAGCCGAGATGCTAGCCTAATCCTCCGCTTCGCTCTCCGCCGCAATCGCCTCGAGGCTTAAAATTTCATCGACGTCATCCAGCTGCGCTACGCCGCTTCCTGCGATGCTTCTGATGCTTGCGTGCATCGCGATCGCGCCGTCTCGCGCACGCGCGATCTGTTTTTCGCGCTGTTTCCAGATGCGCTCCATCGCGTTG
>NZ_CALKTS010000040.1 GCF_937997595.1 uncultured Campylobacter sp.
CGATCTTAGCGAGATCGCGAGCTTGGGCGAGTTTGAAAGCTACGAGATGACCGAGCCCGCGCAAACCGCGCAGCGCCTAGCCGGTGCCGACGTCGTCATCACTAACAAAGTCCTAATCACAGATGAGATCATGGCGCAAACCGCGCTTAAGCTGATCTGCGTCAGCGCCACGGGCACGAATAATATCGACATGCAGGCAGCACAGGCTCGCGGCATCGCGGTAAAAAACGTGGCCGGCTATTCGACGAACAGCGTCGTGCAGCAGACCTTCGCGTCGCTGTTTGCGCTAACCAACGCGCTCGGATACTACGCGGATTACGGCAGCAGCGGCAAATGGTGCGAGAGTGAAATTTTTACCCACATTGACGCGCCGATCAGCGAAATTTACGGCAAAGAATTCGGCGTCATCGGGCTTGGACAGATCGGCGTAAAGCTCGCCCGCATCGCCGCCGCATTCGGCGCAAACGTGAGATACTACTCCACTAGCGGCGCGAACGATAACGGCGAGTTCGCCAGAGTGAGCCTGGACGCACTTTTGAGGGCATGCGACATCATCTCGATCCACGCCCCGCTAAATGAAAAAACGGCGGAATTGATCGGCGAGGCGGAGCTTGCGAAGATGAAAGAGGGGGCGATCTTGATGAATTTCGGCCGCGGCGGCATCGTGGATGAGGAGGCGCTGGCTCGTGCCGTGGACGAGCGAGGCTTGCGCGTAGCACTTGACGTGCTGCAAACAGAGCCGATGAGGGCGGATCATCCGCTGCTGCGCGTGAAAAATCGCCGCAACGTCATCATCACGCCTCACATCGCATGGGCGAGCATAGAGGCACGCAAACGGCTGATAAAGATGATCGCGCAAAATATTAGGGATTTTATGAGCGGCAAATGAATGCAGTTAAAACGCCGAAGCGAATTTAACAAAATCAAGATGCGGCGCAAGGCTCACAAAAGCTCTGCACGCAGTATTTCAAAGCGCTACACATAAAATTTTATTAGCTGAAAAGAAGCGGTATCGCTTCGGATAAAATTTTAAATTTACGCCGCGGATAAGCTACCTCTCCGCTTTGAATTCGTAGATTTATCTTTTCTTGCAAATTCTTTTTATGCTCATCCAAAATCCCGTAACTATAAAAAATAACACTGAAATCGCCGCTACGCAAAATAAGAACTTGCCCGCCTCGCCGAAGATATAGCCCGAATGCACGTTCAAAACGGTTTTATGTATAGCAAAAGGGCGCGGCATGGTGCTTTTCGCATCATCATAGCGAGCATGCCGCAAGATGCCCTTTTTAACGTTTACGCTCATCGTGTTCATATGCTCTTCGCTCTTTTCGCCTTTATCGAAATAAAAGATCATAAAATTTTCTCCATCTTTTTGAGCGATAATATTGAAGAATTCGTAGTTTTCACCGCGTTCGCGCTTAAAAATATCAAATACCGTTTGCAAATTTAAAATTTTATCTTCATCCTCAAGCGAAAATCCTCGCACTTCAGTAAAACTCGTTTTTCTAAAAATTTCCTTTTCCCCTAGCGCTCTGTTGGTGATTTTGGCTATCCAATCATACGACCAATAAAGCCCGCTAGCGCTTATCGTAAGCAAAACGGGCAGCAGCAAAACTCCGACCGCGCCGTGCAAGCTATATAAAAACGCATAACCTCTCGCTTTAAAATTTATCCTAAATGCGCGTAAAATTTTCCCTCTAAAACTAGGATAATAAATCACCGCGCCTGAAATTAAGACCAAAATAAACATAATTGTGCTAAGCGCCACGATATTTTTGCCTATTAGCCGCAGAGTTTCGTTTTTGCTTAGCCCAAATCCCAGATTAGTATGTAGGTTCAGTATTACGCCGATAAACGTATCGCCTATATTTTCCGAAGTAATTTCGCCGCTATAAGGATCTATAAAATATGATTTAAACTCGCCGCTAGAATCTGTGCCAGAAAGCCTAATCGCCTCATTTTTATTTTGAGGAATTCTATAATAACTGAGCGTAAAACCGGGCTTGACTTTTCTGAAAATATTTAAAATTTCGGCGGGCTTAAGAGCGTCTTTTCCGCTCGGGCTCACGAAAGATTTGCTTTGATTTAACGCATCTATAATCTCGTCGTGATACGAGATAATAGCGCCGCTAAGGGCTACGATTAAGATCGGCACGCAGCATATAAGCGTCAAAACAAGATGGACGTTGAACCAAATTTTTTTCCTTTTTAGAATCGCCATTAATTTCCTTAAATTTTAAATCCGCGGACGAAATTTATGCGCCGCGAATTTAAAAGTTCACGTTAAATCCAACCTGCGCCTTCATCCCGTCTACAACCATCATTTGATAATTTCCCGAGCGCGTTAGTACGAATTCGTTGAATATGTTATAAAGCGTAAAATTTAAACTTGCGTCTTTTGTGACTTTATAGCTCGCGCCCAGATCAAAAAGCGTGTATGAGCGGATATCCTCATCGTAGCTTAGGCTATCGCGCGTCCTACTATAATAATTTATTTGCGACCATAAGTTTAGCTTGGAGCTTACGTCGTAATCAAATCCTAGCTTTACCGAATGGATTGGAAAATTATTTAAGGTTTTACCCTTCTCGCTACCCGTTTTTTGCTCGGATTTCGTATAGGCGTAGTTTGCATGCAGCTTCAAATTATCTAAAATTTGATAATCGCTACTTAGCTCTAGACCCCTAACCTCGGCTTCTCCGATATTTATAGTGTCCCAAATACCGCGCCTGTAAGTTTTGCCGTTATGCACACAAGGATTTCCCGGTCTTGGGCGGCAAATTAATTTGGTAGAAATTCCATCTTTGATTTCGGTATAAAACGCAGTAGCACTAAAGTTAAATTTATCGTTATCGTCGTAAGAAAACCCGCCTTCGTAGCTTATGCTGCTTTCGGGCTTTAAAGAGCTTCTGCCTATCTGCGCTCCCTGGCCTCCTGCAAATGGCAGGGCAAGGCCCTCGCTACGCTGCTTAATATCCGGAGTTGAATATCCCGTCGAAACGCCGCCTTTAATAGAAAAACTTTCGTTTAAACGATAAACGGCATAAGCGCGCGGCGATATATGGCCGCCGTAGTCCTTATCACGATTATATCTGATTCCGCCGGTTAGCGTTAAATCATCAGTTAGATAAAAATTATCCTCGCCGTAGATCGAATAATCCCATCTTTTGACATTTGCCTCATCTGCGGTAGTAGCGGCTTCGTTTAATCTCTCGCTTCGGTATTGCACGCCCAAACTCAAAGCATTTGAATCGAAAAAATATGAGCCTTTAGAATTTAGCGTAGTCGTTCTAAGGCGTAGATCCTGGGCGCCGCTTTCTTTCATGCTATCGTAATTTGCGTAGCTATCTATCATAAACTTATCGTATTTTCCCTGATGAGACAGGCTTGCGGTGTAGCCTTTCATATCCTCTTTCGCAATATCGTTATTGCCTCCCGAGGTTGTTCGCGTACGCCCGTATGTACGCCTAAATTTATTATTTACTTTACGATAATCAAGCGTTACCTCATCGTTTTGCGTTACGTTATACATCAGTTTTGCGCCCATATTCGTCTCTTCATTATTTCTATTTGCATAAGGCTCTTTGTCCTCTATCTTTTCAAAAAATCTGCCGTAAAGTGCGATACCTAGCACGTCCGGGACGATAGCTCCGTTTAGATAAAAACCCGTTTGATAATCACCTTTTATTTGCGATTTTTTAGCGAAAGTATAGTATCCGTTTACATTGCCGCTAAGCTCATTTGAAAAGCCCTTAGTGATGATATTTATTACTCCGCCCATAGCGTCGCTGCCGTAAAGCGAGCTCATAGGACCGCGGATGACCTCTATGCGCTCTATCGCATTTGCGGGAGGCAAGAAATTCTGGCTACTGCCAATACTTCTTAATCCTTTATAAGCGCTATCGCTGGTCGCGGGCTTGCCGTCGATTAAAATTTTTGTATATTTTTGAGATAGGCCTCTTAGGCTTATGCCTTTTCTAGATGCAGCACCTAGCGTTGCGGTAAAGGCACTCGGCAAATCCTCTACCATTGCGGAGATATCTTGATAGTTACGCTTTTGTATCTCTTTTTGCGTAAGAACGGAGATAGAAGCGGGTGCGTCTTGAATATTTTGCCGATAGCCTGTAGCACTGACTACGGTAATTTCACCCAAATTTACGCTTTTGCCTTGTTTTTCTATCTCACTCGATATCCCAGCTGTCGCTATAGCAGCGGTCAGCGATAATTTATATATTACGCACACAAACGCCCCTTTTCTTATTAAAATTTAAACTCATTTTACTATAATAAGATACGCATTATCAAGAAATAATAAACGGTAGAGGGATTTTTTTAAACGCTAAAGGGATAAGATGAGTAAAGAGATAAGTTTAGATGATTTTTTGCAAAAAATATCTAACGACATTGAGCCGTCCAAGCAATGCAGGTATAACAAAACCGAGCTTGAAAGCGAAAGTATAAAATTCAACTTTAGCTCTTTTTATACGGGCGGAGAGATAGGATATTATAACAGCGATATAATTTGCAGAGATTTTCTTTTGCATCGCCACGAACGAGGCAGCCGCTATTCATTTTTATTTTTCAATACGGGCGAAAATCCTATCTGCTTCAGATCGGATAAAGATCAATTCGTTTTAAATAAGGGCGAGCTTTGGCTCGGAACTATGCAAAGTGAATTGCGTGGCGTTCACGAGCTTGAAAATAAACACTATAAAAGCTCATGCATAGCGCTTAGCACCGCTTTTGCGAATGAACTAGGAATTTTAAAAAATTTGAATTTAGATCAAGCCGTTTGCATGAAGAAATTTAAAACAAGCGCCGTGCAAAATATCATCCTTAAAGAAATCGAAAATGCCGCGATATACGACGGCAAAATGCGCGAAATTTTTATGGAAAGTAAAATTTTAGAGATGCTTTATAAAAGTTTTCATAAATTTAATGAGCCCGAAAATGCACTTAGCCTTGATGAAAATGACATAAAAACAGTCCAAAAAGCAAAGAAAATATTACTTGAAAATATGCAAAACCCACCTAGTATTAAGGAGCTCGCTCGTCTTTGTGCCACGAATGAATTTGCACTAAAAAGGGATTTTAAAGCATATTTTGGCACGACCATTTATGCGATGCTGACAAATGAGCGGCTTGGAATTGCAAAAGAGCTATTAAGTCTAGATCAAATCAGCGTAAACGAAGCCGCTAAAATGGTCGGATACAATAATTTATCGCATTTTTCTAAAATTTTTAGGGCTAAATTTAACGTGCTGCCGATGCAACTGAAAAAGGATATAAAATTTTACTACTCGGATTAGAATTTCTTGCGACCGGCTATCTTTTATAAGCCGCGCCCTTTCACAACCGCATATCAAAACATCGTAAAATTTTATATTGCAACTGGGACCCGTAAAAATACGGAATTTAAATTATAAATTGCCGCCGAAGCCTTGACGGCAAAAGCGAGCTGCGATCAAATATCGCAGCTGCGGGTATGTTTAGACGCCAAGGGGCGCCTTAAAATTTTAAATACGTCTAAATTTAAAACAGGCTATAAACCTCATCGAGCGTGAAGTGCTTTTTATCGATCTTACCGCCGTAGTATGACTTGATATCCTCGTCAAAAGCCTTATGGAAAAATTTCGCTTTATACATTTTTACTAGGCTGCTATTGACCGCATCAAGCAGTTCGGTATTGCCCTTAGATAGGGCAACAGCGATATAATCTACCTTGCCGAGGTTGATGATTTTTGCATCAAGTGCGGCATCGTTTCTAGCATATCCGAGTACGACCGTATTATCGTCGGCAAAGCCTATACCCTCGCCAGCCTTTAGTCTGGCGACACATTCATTCGCATCGGCACATGTCGCAATCTCATAACCCGCGTTTTTAAAGTGCTCCTCGGCAGTTGTGCCTTTAACGCTTAGAATTTTTTTATGCGCGATCTGATCGATTCTTGAAATATTATCATCCTTACGGCTTAGCACGCCAATTTGCACTGAATAATACGGGTAAGAAAAATCGACTTTCTGAACGCGATCTTTTGTGACGGTAAGCTTGGATATGATGAGATCTACTTTGTTTTGCTCCAGTGAGGGAACGCGATCTTTAGATGCTACGGAGATAAAGTCGATTTTGATCTTTTTATTGCCGAATAGATTTTTGACTAACTCGTTTGCCAAATCAACCTCAAAGCCCTTCAGCGTGCCGTTATCATCGAAGCTAAACGGAGGCTGGGAATCTTGCAAGCCTATGCGAATTTCGCCTGCTTGCTTGATATCTGCTAGGGAATTAGCGCAAAGCGCACCAGCACCCAGCAAAATACTTAGTAGAATTTTTTTCATATTTTGTCCTTTGAATTAAAACATTTTATAAAGATCATCTAACAAGAAATATTTTTTCTCAGCCTT
>NZ_CALKTS010000041.1 GCF_937997595.1 uncultured Campylobacter sp.
TTCTTGCTTTATATTAAAATTTCGCTAAAATTACCGCATTAAATTTGAAGCGCAAACGGCTTAGCTTAAACCGCTTGCGAGCAAATTAAATCCATTCAAGGAGCTTTTATGAGCGGTGTTGCGTTAATCATCTGCTTCGCCATAGCGGTCGTCGTGATGATTTTTTTGATCTCCAAAGCAGGCGTTCACCCATTTTTGGCGCTAATGCTTATCTCCCTGGCGCTCGCGATCGTTGCGGGCATACCGCTAGCCAAGATCCCCGCGATTATCGGCGACGGATTCAGCGGCACGTTTAAGAGTATCGGTATCGTCATAATCTTCGGCGCGCTCATCGGCACCGTACTCGAAAAGACCGGCGCGGCGCTCAAACTCGCCGATATGGTCGTAAACGTAGTCGGGCAAAAGCGCCCCGAGCTTGCGATGCTCATAATGGGCTGGATCGTAGGTATCCCCGTATTTTGCGACAGCGGCTTCGTCGTTTTAAACCCAATCCGTGAAGCGATCAGCAAAAAAATCGGCGAAAACCCTGTCGCTCTTGCAGTAGCGCTCTCGGGCGGACTTTACGCCTCGCACGTATTCATCCCGCCGACTCCGGGACCGATCGCCGCAGCAGGCGCCGTGGGTCTAGGCGGCAATCTGCTACTCGTAATCGCAATGGGCGCGGTGGTGTCCTTGCCGGTGCTGATCGCCACATACTTTTTTTCTAAAAAAGTCGCCAAGAGTGTGCATATAAGCGAGGCTGAAGCGAATGAAGTCATCGCAAAAAGCTACGACGATCTGCTTAAACAATACGGTAAATTGCCAGGCGGATTTTTAAGCTTAGCCCCTATTTTGGTGCCGATCCTATTTATGGCGCTGGGTTCCGTCGCCAAGATCCTAAAAGTAGGCGGGTTTGCGGGTGAAATTTCGCAATTTTTAGGAAATCCTATCATCGCGCTAGCCTTGGGCGTAGTTTTTGCGGTATTTTTGCTCGTACAAACCGGCAAATTAGGCGAATTTAGCGAGATCACAAACGAATCCTTAAAGATCGTAGGCCCGATCCTCTTCATCACCGCAGCGGGCGGAGTGCTAGGCAAGGTAATCACCGACGCCGGCTTCGTAACCTACATCAAGGATAATGCGACCGCCATTAAAGCCGCGGGGATTTTCTTCCCGTTCTTAATCTCGGCAGTCCTAAAAACCGCGCAAGGAAGCTCCACCGTTGCGATCATCACCACCGCTTCGATTATGGGCGCATTTAACGCGGACGGCTCGCTGATGCAGGTGCTGGGCTTCACCTCCGAAATGTCCGGCGCGCTCGTCGTAATGGCGATCGCAGCGGGTGCGATGACCGTTTCGCACGCTAACGACAGCTACTTCTGGGTCGTTACGAATTTCAGCAAGATGAACCCGCAGCAAGGCTACCGCACACAGACCATGTTGACCCTAATTATGGGCATTACGGGCATGATCAGCGTTTGGATTTTGTCGCTGTTTTTGATCTAGGCTAGCTTATTTAGCCGCTACAGCGCTAAATCAGTGCGGAGTGCAATATGGCATCTACCAGCGGCTAGCTACATAGAATTCTTTAAATTTACGTAGCTAGCCCGCACTGCGTAAATACTCTAGTATTAAAATTTCGCTTAACATAGTTTTAAATTTACACACAAAGCCTCAAGGAGCAAAATTTTAAAATTCTATCGCTACAGAATTTTAAAATTCCACGACATGAAATTTTAAAATTTGCCCCACAAATTTGGCGACGAGATTTTAAAATTATACTCTTGCTTCAGTCTTGTCATCGTAAATTTAGCCTATGCGCTGTAAAATTCCAAAATTTTAAAATACCAGCTAAAGGAAAAATATGAAAGTTTTAGTCGCGATCGACTCGTTTAAGGGCTCTCTTAGCTCGCTTGAGGCGGGCAACGCCGTAAAATCAGGCATCGAAAAGCTAGGCTGCGAGGTGCTCGTCAAACCTATCGCAGATGGCGGCGAAGGAAGCGTTGAAGCCCTTGCAGACGCGCTAAAAGCTAGGTTCATGGACGTCATCGTAGCAAATCCGTTAGGCGAAAAAACGCCCGCGCGCTACGCCTTAAAAGGTGAGCTAGGCATCTTAGAAATGGCGTCCGCATCGGGTCTGCCGCTCATCGAAAAATCGCGCCGCAACCCGCTAAAAACGAGCACTTATGGCTTTGGCGAGATGATAGCGCATGCGATCGCGCACGGCGCGCGAAAGTTTATCATCGGCATCGGCGGAAGTGCTACGAATGACGCGGGTATGGGTATGCTGCGCGCGCTCGGCTTTAAATTTAAAGATGCAAATGGCACAGAGCTTGCGGGAGCGGGCGAGGATCTGATTAAACTCGCCACGATAGATTGCACTTCGGTGCTGCCGCATCTTAAAGAGTGCGAGTTTCTTATCGCCTGCGACGTAGATAATCCGCTCTTTGGCGAAAACGGCGCGGCATATATTTACGCTCCGCAAAAGGGCGCGGATGCGGCGATGGTAAAGCAGCTTGATGCAGGGCTTATAAATTTCGCAAGCGTCGTAAGTAAGTACCTCGGACGCGAGCTTTGGAATAGCCCCGGAGCAGGAGCTGCCGGCGGGCTAGGCTTTGGCTTCGTGAGCTTTCTAAACGCGACGCTTAAGCCAGGCATCGACATCATCACCGAAGAGATCGGACTAGAGCGCGATATGCAAGGCGCCGAGCTCGTCATCACCGGCGAAGGAAGGCTCGATTTTCAAAGCTCAATGGGCAAAACCCCTTGCGGTGTTGCGAAGATCGCCGCTTCCTACGGCGTGCCCGTAATCGCGCTGGCAGGCGGTATCTCGCCCTGTGCCGGCGGCTGTAATGAGCG
>NZ_CALKTS010000042.1 GCF_937997595.1 uncultured Campylobacter sp.
AAAAGGCCTTATTGACCTGGCGCTTTCCCAAGTGATATATTTACGATCGGTTATATTATATACGCCTGCACGAAGCGTCAGATATTTGATCGGCTTTACATATGTTACGAAGTCTATCGTGGTATATCCACCGCTTCTCCATTCCACTTCGCTATTGCTTACAGGTTTGCCGTTTACGATTTTGCCGCCTAGATACTGCTCGTACCAATACATATTGTAGGTATCTCTCGCCTTTTTCGCAGCTACCGCGGTTACGAACAGATCCGCGCCGTATTTATCGCCCGGGCTTTGATAGCCTACGCTATAAACTGCCGTTCGCGGCTGGATCGCATTCATCGGCGTATCGGTTTTGCCGTGACCTATATCCATTCTGCCTTTTTGAATACTTAGCTTATATCCTATATGAAAGCCCTGTAGAGGCTGCCAAATTTGATCCAAAAATAGCTTCGATTCGATCTCTATTCCTCTAACCCTCGCTTTCGGACGATTTACGTTTTGATACACGGAGGTAGGCAGCCTGCTTCCGCCGTTTCCATAAGGAAGCTGGAATTCCCCCTTATACTGTAAATCTATAAAATTCCTATAATCCGTTTGGAATAAATTCAATGTAACGAAGCTTGGAGAATTATGAAGCGTAAAGGCAATCTCTTTAGTCTTTGCCGTTTCTTTTTTCAAATCCAAATTCGGATATATCGAAAAATCAGGGTGCTGGAAAGTGAAGTAAATTTCATCCGAAGTAGGCGCCCTAAATCCGTTTGCGTATTTAAGCTGAATTCTAAAAAAATCGAGCGGATCGATATTCGTAGATAAAGAATATGAGTTTGCCGAATACTTTCTCTTTTGCGAAGCCAAATACATAGCATTGGCTTCCGCATTGGCGTCTCGATGGGCCTTTATCTCGGCATTGGACGGATTGCCGGGAAGCGGCGTATAGGGAACGAACATACCGATAAACAGATCGGTCGGAATTTTAGGCGTCACGCCGGGAGTGTAGCTTGGATTATGCTTCACTCTGTCGTATCTATAATTAAGATCAAAGCCTAGGATATCGTTTATGCGAAAATCATCCCCCACATAAAGCGCTCCGGTTTTAGTCTCAACCGGAATAAGAAAGCTAAAAGGATCGTCTTCGTGGCTACAAAGCGTTACATAGTCGTTTCCGTTGTATAGCTTACATTTATCCGCATACCAAGTGCCGAGCATAGGAAAGTCGGGGTTAGTATTTCTTACGCCGAAAAAGGTTTCGGCCCACCACTGTTTATTCGTAGGCTCGTATCCTTGTCTGTTTACCATTCGCTTATCGCTTTTACTAAAAAGCCCGCCGTAGCTTAAGGTGTGCTCTGAGCTTTTGATAGTAAAATCCTTGGTAAGATCGAGATTTAATTGTTTTGTATCGGTGATGAGATCCCTGTCTTTCCAGTTGTTATCTACAAAGCCGTATTGGCTCGGCAATAAGAGAGAATCGCCGTTCCAGCTATCTTTTGGATTGATTACCGCATAGTTTCCTTTGCCATTAGGGGTAGGTACAGGGGTAAGGTCGTAGTGCTGATAGCTCCACGTATTTGTATCAAATAGATCGATACCCTTTGAGCAGTTATAGTTATCGCAATTGACTAAAATATCGGAGACTCCTCCCGTGTTTAATTCATTCGTGTATCCTTGGTACGCGTTATCATCTACTTTATTGCCTCTGCTATCTATTACGATATCTCTTGTTCTAGGTATGGGCACGGGACTCCACCACGGCTGTTCGTAATACGTCTCGGTAGAGTGTTGGAGCTCTCCTCCGTATTTATCTACCATTTTTCCGTTTTCGTTTATATGTAGACCGGACGGATTTGAAATACCTGCGCAATTATCGCCCTCGCAATACTCGTCCGTTCTCGATTTTAGTTTGATATGTTGCTTGTTATAGCTAAATTTTAAGCTATCCCACAAAGGCGTTTCGTCGAAATTTTCGTAAGAAAACGAGTAATTCTTTCTTTCGCTTCTATCGTTGGTATGTCGTATATCGTTAGTCAAGGCTCCCCAAGGAGTTTGCGTATTATAAAGAGCAAATTGATTTGACCAATCTATTCCCTCTGATTTTATATTAGACTTATCGTATCCTAGGCTAAATCTATCGGTATCGGTGGGTTGAAAACCAAATTTGACAAGGGTGCTTTTCTTGTAAATTCTATACGGATCGGGCTTTTCCCTAACTTTTCTGATGACGGTTGGGTCATAGTCTTTATATCCCCAGTTTTTTAGTTCATGTCCTTCTCTATCAGTATGAATAGCCAAAAGATCAAACCACTTAAACCGAACTGCAGCTGCGTGGCTTTGCCAGTTTTGTCTATCCGCACTTTGATACCCGCGCTTAAATCCGTAATACCAATCCTTCTCCGTTAGATAGTCTCTCGCATCCTTTGTCTCAAACGCCACAGAACCACCTAGCGCGCCCGAGCCTCTTTTTACAGAATCTGCACCTTTAGTGATATCTACCTGTCTTACGTTTTCAACCTCAACGCCGTTTCTAGTGTTATTAAAGTTTCCATATCCTTCAAATAGATCTTTAAAACCTTGCGAGCTTAATGTTTCTGCTTGGCGAAGTCCATCTATGCTTATATCTACGCGGTTTTCATCTACTCCGCGGATCGAGTAGCCACTAGCACCGAATCTTCCGCTTTCGACAACTGAAACGCCGGTTTCGTGACGAACCATATCTCTACTATCGCTAACTTGCTCTTTGGCGAGTTGCTTGGCGCTCTTTTTAGTTTCGCCGACTTTTTTGGTAAGCGGGCCGCTTTCTACGTTTCCCGTAACATTGATCTGCCCTAAATTTTGGGAGCCACCTTC
>NZ_CALKTS010000043.1 GCF_937997595.1 uncultured Campylobacter sp.
CGCCGTATTCGCGCTGCCGCGCAGCCACTCGTCGCAGAAAAACCCGATCCAAACGCCCAAAATTCCATACCCCATATGAATGCCCAAAAGCCAGCCCACGGGGATCGAGACGCCCCACATAAAGATCACGCCCATCGCAAAGGGAAACCTCGCGTCGCCGCTTGCGCGCAGGGCGTTTACGAACACGATATTAAGCGTCCGTCCGAACTCAAGCCCGAGCGTGAGGTAAAAAAGCGGCCGCATGACCTGCTTGTGCGCCTCGTTTAAGCTCAACATCTCCATGATCTGCTCGCGCGCTAAAAACACGATCGCGACGAAAAGCGCCGTCGCCCCAAGGCCAAAGCGCAGTGCGGTAAAAGTGTGCCGGTACGCCTCCTGCGGCTTAGCGGCGCCTACGAGGCGGCCTACGATCACTTCGTTTGCCATACTGATCGCGCTTCCGCCGAAGAAGATGAATGATGAAATTTGAAAATAGATCGTCTGTACGGTAAGGCTCGCCTCGCCCATGCTCGCGACGAAGGCGAAGGCGACTAGATACTGCACGATCCACAGCATGTTTTCGCCAGCGCTCGGAAGCCCTACGGATAGAATTTTGCGCAGCGTGGCGAACTGGATCTTTAAAAACATCGTGAGGTAAAATTTTATCTTTAGCACCTTCGTGATGATGAGGAAGAATAAACATACGCCGATCATACGCCCTGCGATCGTGCTCACGCCGATGCCTTCAAGCCCGTAGTACGGCAGTCCGAACGGCCTAAATAGTACGACGTAGTTGCCCGCGAGCGTGACTAAATTCATCACCACTGAGACCGCGATGATGAAATTTGCGTATCCGTAAACGCGCACGATGGCGCTAAGCACGATCGCGACGGCGTCTATCGCAAAGACGATGCTGATGACCTTAAGATAGATCGCGCTTTCGCTCAAAAGCTCGGCGGGCACTTGCAGCGCGCGGAGTAAAAAAGGCGCGCAGCTAAAGACGAAAACGCCGCTGCAAAGCCCTACGAGCGCGTTGAATGCGATGCTCGTGTGGATCGCGCGCATGGCTAGGACTTTGTTTTTTGCCCCGAGCGCCTGTGCTACGAGAACCGAGCAGCCCACGGCCAGAAAGCCGAAAACCGTGACGAAGAGCAAAAATATCTCGTTGCCCGCCCCAAGCGCGCCTACTAGCGAGACGTCCACGCGCGAGATCATGTAGGTGTTGATAAACGTAGTCACTAGGCGCAAAAACATATCGACGTAGATCGCGAGCGAGAGCCTTAGTAGCGAGATTTCTTTCATATTTTGCCTTTATTTGGGGGAAATTGTAGCCGAAAATTCTTTTAGGTTTGCTTTTGCGCAAGGGGCGAGCGGAGTTGTTTTCGCGCGCCGCGCGGCATGCGTAAAATTAGAATTTACGGCGCTCAGTGCGAATATGCGGTGATTTAGCGCGGAGGAGCGGTTGGTATATTTGGCGCTGCGGCGTCGGCGAATGAGCGGTTTTAATAAATGGAGCGCGGAATTTAAACGCGGATGTTTTTAAACAGGCGTCAAGCTATCTCAATAAATTTTGCTTAAATATCGATAGGATAACGATCGTATCGTCGGGTTCGTCTATTAGATACGGGATTACGAAACCCTTAAATATGAAATCTCTAATTTTATCATCGTCAAAGCTTTTTGATCTACGAAATTTATACGGCATAAAGCCAAGCTCGCCTGCTCGCGTAAAAAGCTCGTTTTTAAAATTTTCCGCCGCATCCTCTGAGTGCTCTGCGATAAATTCTACTATCTTGCTAAGCTGTGCACGAAATCTTTTAGACTGGATTATTTTCAATTTTTCCAGCCCTTGCCTAGCTCATCGAAGCCGCTTAGATCGCCGTTTGCGTATGATTTTAAATCTGCATCCATTCCGCTTTTTATCTCATCGTAACTTTCGTCGGATTTAAACTCCGATAGAATCGTTTCTAAATTTTTCTCGCCGCTTAGAGTGATCTGTGCGGAGGGATCAATTTTTAAAAAAAGCTTCTTAAAAGTTTCAAGAGTATCGCGATCGACGCCGCTTTGGATCTGCATAGTGATCATTTTGGCTCCTTAAATTTTAGCGATTATAGCAGCTCATAGCTAAATTTAATATAGCCAAAGCTCGATAAATTTTAAAATTTATGTCCGCTAGATCGAATTTCGCTTCCTCATGTGGATCGTAAAGTGCTTCGACGCGTCTTTAAAGCCGCACTTTTGTAGAAATTCTCCGGCACCCTCAGCTTTGTGTAGAGGGGTCACGACAAAGGTGGTGGTGTGCGCAAAGCGTTTATTAAAGGCATTCACGAGCGCCGTGCCGATACCGCGCCTTTGGTAATCCTTATGAACTATCACGCAGTAAAGATAGCTCGTAGCGAAGTTGTCGCGGTCGCAAAACGCCTCCAGCACCCCCACGGTCTTGCCCTGCGTTTTGGCGATCGCCACGTAATCATAGGTGCGCCACACCCTGTATGTCTCGTGCGGCGGCACGGAGGCTGCATTTTGCTCCGTATCCCAGCCGATCGAGATCATTATCTCATCCAGATCGCTAGGCTTAAAATCGGCGGAATTTTCTAAAATTTCAAACTCCATCTTCGCTCCTTAATTGAAATAGTTTTTCAAATCGCAAGTATATCGCCGTAGCTTTAAAACGGCATTAAATATCAATTAGCGGCTCTTGCGGCGAGGTTTAAATTTTAAAATTTAAAGGCGCGGCAGGGCGCGGTGCGTAAATTTTAATCCGAATTTAAAATTCTAACCATTTACCGCAATTTGATATAAACTCGGCAAAATTTTTCCAAGGATCCCCGATGCAAACGCTTGATTTTCACGTCCATCTGCTAAGCAAGGAGGTGCGCTTCGACCGCCCTTACGACAGGCTCGCGCTGCGCCTTTTCGGCAGGCGCTTCGGCATAGACGTATCGCGCGCGATCAAAGAGCCATACGAAGCCTATGTGGACGCTCTGCTCAGCGGGCTTAGAACTTCGAAATACGTTAAAAAGGCGGTGCTTTTCGGCGTGGATGCTAAATTTAGCGACGCGGGCGAGCTAATCCACCGCGATAAGACCGTCTGTGCGGACAACGACAGCGTACTTGAAATTTATCAAAAAAACCCAGGTCTCATCGTGCCGTTTTTTAGCATCAATCCAAAAAGGGCGGACGCGCTAGATGAGATCGATCGCTGCTTTGAGCTCGGATTTAAGGGGGCGAAATTTTTACAAAACTATTGGGATCTGGATACGAGGCTGCCTCGCTACGTGCCGTATTTTGAAAAGCTCGCCAAGCTCGGCTTGCCGCTGGTGATCCACGTCGGCAACGAAAGCTCGGTGCCGAGCACGCGCCGCTGCGAGGCGCTGGAGATGATCTACGCGCCGCTTGAGCTAGGCGTTACGACGGTGTGCGCGCACATGGCGATTAACTACGAATATTCGCATATTTTTCGTGCGCTCTCGCGCCGCCCGCGAAATTTCGGACACGATTATTTCGCGCTTCTGGCGCTTCTGCGCACGCACAAGAACCTCTACGCCGATGTTTCGGCGCTGATGACGCCGGTGCGCGCGAAAGCCCTGCCGCATCTAGCAAGCCAAACGGACGTGCACTCGCGCCTGCTTTACGCTTCGGACTTTCCGGTGCCGTATTC
>NZ_CALKTS010000044.1 GCF_937997595.1 uncultured Campylobacter sp.
CTTCATCTTGCTGCGCGTAGTCGTCCACCAGCTCGCGATAAAATTCGTTGTTTAAATCCGCAAGCGGCGCGATCAGCTCAATAGAGCAAGGCGGCTCAAGCGCGGCAAGTGCAGTTAAAATTTCTTCAAATTTAACGATGTCGTCCGCAACCTTTATCGCCTCCCAAAAGCCCGCGCCGTGATAGGCGAAGTAAACGGGTGAGGCATCCCCAAGAGCAAAATCCACGAAAAACGGATCGTCCATGCCGTTACGCGCGATGACCCGCCAACTCTTGCGCCACTGCTTGGGTGCGTCGTTTGCTAGCTCCTCGCTCGTTTTGCGGCTAGCGAGCCTATACCCCCTCCTGAAAACTCTCAAACTCGCCCTCGTCAGGATAGAAAAACGGCAGCAAAATGCACTCCGAAACTATGCGTTTGCGGATAAAATTTCGGATCAAATTCGGGATTTGCACGGCGCTGCCTTTGGGTTAAATTTGAACGAATTTTAGCAGAGTTTCTAACCTGAGCAAAATTTACATTCAAATTTGACGCACACAAAAGAAGTAAATTGTGCTCAAATTTTCACCAAATTTGAGCACAAAAAGACAAGCGGAAGTATTTTGAGATGATTTTTGTGGTTGCGACGTAAAATTTCGGCGTAGATAGAACACATAGTTCATTGAGCCGAAATTTTACTAGCTCCGCAAAAAGCGCTCAAAAGACAACGCGCTACAAGGATTGTAGGATTTTAGGTTTACTAAACGCCGTTATAGGTTTAATCTCTCCCTTAAATTTCTCAATTTGAGCTAGCACGGTGTGAGCCGAGTTGCTTTGCGCGAGACTTGACGTGCCTTTGTCAAACGTAAGTACGTTTACGCAGCCGTGCTGGCAGAGGCTTTTCTCGCCCCAAACCTCGGGATCGTACCACGCGCCCTCGCAGATCGCTGCGACGCGCTCGGGCACGATGTCGGTAACGAGCACGCCCGCTAAAATTTCTCCGCGGTCGTTAAAAACGCGCACGATGTCGCCGTTCGCAAGCCCGCGCGCTTTGGCGTCTTTTGGATTTATCAGCACCGGCTCTCTGCCGCTAACCTCGGCGAAATTT
>NZ_CALKTS010000045.1 GCF_937997595.1 uncultured Campylobacter sp.
TAGAAAATCCGCCCTTTTTCATCAGCGCTTCGGCCGTCGGCATTTACGAAAACGGGCTTGGTCACGACGAGAGCTCGGTCAAATTTGACCGCGGATTTTTGGGCGAGCTAGCATGTGAGTGGGAGAGCGAGGCCGTTAAGGCACGGACGCAAACGGCGATATTTCGCCTAGGCGTGGTGCTGGGTCGAGGCGGCGCGCTGGCTAAGATGCTGCCCGCATTTAGGCTCGGTCTTGGCGGCAAGATCGGTAGCGGCAAGCAGGCGTTTTGCTGGATTCACATCGCTGATTTGCTAGAGGCGTTTAAAATTACCTTGCAAAACCGCCAAAGCGGCGTTTTTAATCTAGTTTCGCCGCAACCTAGCACCAACGGCGAATTTACTCAAATTTTAGGAGAGGTTTTAGGACGACCGACGTTTTTTAAAGTGCCTAAATTTGTGCTAAATTTGATGCTAGGCGAGGGATCCGTCGTACTGCTTGAGGGTGCGAAAGTCTATCCCAAAGCCTTGATAGAGAGCGGATTTAGCTTTAAATTTGGCGATCTAAAAACCGCGCTTGAGGATGTTTTGGGATAACGTTTTAAAGTAAAACAAATTACCTAAAGGACTTTTCAATGGCAAGCTGTGCACTACATAAAATCCTAGCGTGGTGATAAATTCCGGAAATTTACCGCAAGAGTTCGAGTCAACTTGTGTTTAAATTTAATGTTTGGCGGCGGCATTCTATCGTTTTTATAAAGTCGTGCCGCATCGTCGTTCAAAATACACACAAGTTTATCCTCTATGCCCTCAAAAGTTCGGTCGAGAAAGCGCTTTCATCTATCCCTCGCCCGATGAAGACCAAAAAATTATCGCAGCGTTTACAATCGCTAAAAGGCGTTATCTCAAATTTGTCGCCTACGAACTGCACGACGTATTGCGCTTCATCATCTTTAAAGCTCGCAAGCCCTTTGATGCGGTAAAAATTTTCCGGCATATCGCTCATAAATTTGATGAAATTTTGCCTATCGATGGCCTCAGGAAGATCTTTTTTAAATGAGACTATCCCCTCGTCTTCGTGCGTCGCATGCATTTTGCCCTCGAGCAGGACGGACGCCATATACGAGGTGTCGCTTTGGCGGTAGAGCAGATAGTTTGGATTTAGCTCGGCGCCCACCGTCTCGAATATCTCGGCGCAGCGGTTGTTTTGGATCAAAGCTTGTCGTATCCGCTCCTTCTGCTCGCTTGAGATCAGATCGATTTTATTGAGCACTATGACGTCGGCGGCCTTGATCTGCTCGAGCATTATTTTTGATCTGCCCTGCTCTTTTAAAAATTCGCCCCATCGACGACTGTGACGATGGCGCATAGATTGACCGCGTCTTTTATCTCGTTTAGCTCGCTTAAGATATTGAAAGGATTGGCGACGCCGGTGGTTTCAAGCACGATGCTATCGGGCTTTTTGGGCTTGAGCTGCGAAATCGCAAGCTTGATCTGCCCCGCCATGGAGCAGCAAACGCACCCCTCGTCAATCTCTACGAGCGCGTATTTGGCGTCTAGCAGCGCGCCGTCGAGACCGATCTTGCCGATCTCGTTTTGGATGATGCCGGTAAATCTATTTTGCGCCGTTTCGTGCTCGATGAAATTTTGGATAAATTTCGTCTTGCCTGAGCCCAGATAGCCGGTGATGATAAAGAAATTCGGTCGCTCGCCGCCTTGCATAGAAATTTGCTTTTTATCCTCTTTGGCTAAGCGTAGCAAAAATTTAAACAAAGGCGCCGAGCCTGGCGGCTTCTTAAAGGATTTATCGTTAAATTTAAAGCACGCGTCGTCCGCATCCTTGCCGTAGATTAAATTTACAAAAATTTCGCCGCAGAGCGGATCTGCTTTGCTTTCTAAGTTGCGGTCTTTATCGTAGATCACGGCGTGCGCCGCTTTTTTGTAAATTTCAAAGCTCTCGTAGCGCGGCTCGTAAATTTTGCAAAGCGCGATATGCAAAAAGTTCATAAACGCAAGCGACACCCTAAAGCAGGGGAAATTTTTATCGAGCCCCTCTTTTGCGATGATCTGCTTACCCTCTACGCAGACGCCGTCCTTTGCGTACGATCTATCTCTGAGCTTTGTTTCAAAAGATAGCGCCAAGCCCCGCTCTTGCGGCCTTAAGTAGATCGTAGCGACGCAGAAGTTATTTAAAAGCTCCTCGTGCGCGGAGAAATTTCGCACCTTTGCCAAAAAGTCCGGCTCTCCGGCTAAAACGGCTTCAAAAAGCGAGACGCTACCGAGCAGCTCATCGTTTGCGGAGGGGAAATAATAAAGCTCAAATACGCCCGTGCCCTCTTCCACTTCCCGCAAAACGATGCCGTAAATTCCGCTGTAAAAGCCAAATTTGATGCTCCAGCATTCGTTAAAATAGTTCCCCTTATACATCCCCTGATACCTGCTTGAGGATTTTACGTCGCTATCGTAAAGAGACTTCATCAATATACATCTCATAAGCGACCTGTAATCCTCAAACGAGTATTTAAATTTCAAAGGGAAAATATCTTGAAATTCCATGCTTCTATCCAAATTTAACCTTATCGCCGTTGCCGAGATAATCGGACGTTTTGGTTCTAAATCTAGCCGTGCCTTTTACGATCGGATAGCCCTCGCGGACGAATTTTTGCACGGTCAGAAGGCCTGTGCAGTGGTTGCACGCCATGACCTGGTAGTTCCATCTTTTCAGTCCGATAACCAGATCGTCGTATTTTGGATCCCAATCGTCAAACGGCGAGATATGAAGTCCGCCGTAAAGCCCGTAGAGCTGGTCGTTGTCATATTTTAGCTCTTTGTATGCGGAATCAGAGAATGTAATAATACCCTGATGACAACATCCCGTAATGCTCACAAGACCTTTGTCTTTAACGTTTACGAAGATTGACTGCTCGCCAAAAACCCTCGTAATGATAGGACAGTCGTAGCAAAACGTACACATTCCAGGCTCGATCTCGTTTCTACCCTTTTTAAACACTACGAGCTCGCCCTTATGGCCCGAATCTTTGATATACTGTCTGCCCTCGGGATAAAAGCCCTCGTGGATGATAATCCTGATGTCGGGCTTATACTTTAAAACTACGGGTAGCGCCCAAAAGTGATCGTAGTGCTCGTGCGACATTATGAGAGTGTCGATCTCGCCGCTTTGCAGCATCTTATCGATCCCCTCTCGCTTAAAGCACTCGTGCATCCATTTATAGGACCAACCGCAATCAAGCAGATATTTTTTCTTTTCGCCATTTAGCCGCTCTATCTCTATCAAAGCGGAGTAGCCGCCCGCGTTATCGGGATTTACGGAGAGCTTTTTGGTTACCTCCCAAGCCTCATCTATTTTATCCGGCAAAAGATGCTTGATTTGCGAAATTCCCTCTTCGTAGCTACCTTTAGCAAGCCCTTTGCCGTTACCGAACGGCGGCCAGTTAAATAGATATTGATTAACGAGCAGTCCGCCTGCGCCTTTAATATCTCCCATCAGCATCGAGTTATCAAACCAGCTCGTTTCGGAGATATTAGTAACCTCGACGCTTTTAATCGCGCCGAAATCGGTCATCTTTCGCACTTCATCGGGAAGAAAAAATTCCCTCGCAGGAGAGTATGAAAATACCCCCATCGATGCGAGCGCACCGAGTCCTATGCCCGCTGCGCCGCCTTTTATAAAATCTCTTCTAGCTTCATTCATCTCATATCCTTTATTTAAAAATTGTAAGCATATTGCCCACGACAGGCGCTAGATAAACTACGGCTACATAGATGATCACGCCTATGATAAAGCCTACCACCAAGCCTTTGATGGAATTTTTATTTCCAAAATCGTCTTCCTCGCCCGCTTCATCCGCCTCTTCCTTCTTGCCGGCAAGCTTCCAGCCCGGCCAGCCGTCCATAAACCAGTAATTTATCAGCATGACGTTGATAAACCAGATCATCGGAATCATCGGGAATTGTTGCGGATGCGAAAAGCCTTTTTGAGTGCCTAGCAAAAAGTGCGAGACCTGATAATATACGTAGTATAGAACAATAGCCGCCGTCATGCTTATGATCGTTCTAAGAAGGATATTGACGGGCTTTGAAAATTTATTAACCGCGTTGTTGCAGTAAAATTTAATAAACAGCACCGGCACGAGCCAAAATATAGCTATCTCGCCTACATGCAGCCAGCGCCAATCTGGCGCAAAAAGCCTCCTGTCACCTCTAATATGCACGCCCCAGATAAGTTCTTGCAGATAGTAAAAGAAGAACGAAAAGCAAAACGCCATCGCTATAATGCCGAAAAACGACGCCGTCCTTCTAAGCCAGTTCGTCTTAATAAGGCTAAAAGGATACCTCTCCCAGATAGTTTCATACACCCAGACCATAACGGTACAGCACATAATCCATGCGATATTGAAATTTCCGTGCACGGTATCGGCGAAATTATGCCACCAAGGCGGAGTGATGGATGTGTATTTTTGCCACGGATCGAATAAAATTCCCATTTGCGAGTGGAAAAATACGAAATATACGATCATACTTAGCAAAAAGGTCCAGATAAAAACTGTAAAGCCTTTAACGGGCTGCTTTAGCTTCTGCCACGGCGAATTATCCGCAGCCACCACCCAAGAAGGACTTAGCCACGACGCGATAGCGGCAAACATCAAAATAGCCTGAGCTGAATATTCAAGAGCGTAAAAATCGGTTATACCGAGCTCCGCAAGCCTTCGCGGACTAAAATACGATATGGCAAGCTCGCCTAGAATAAATTCGAAGAATATCTTTAAGAATACGAAGAAGGTAAAAAATACCATCACCGTAAAGATAATGCCCTTTTTCGCCGGTCCCGCCGTATAGAGCCACTCTCTTTTGAATGGCCAAAAATCAAAAATATACGCGATCCAGATGATGACCACGAGCAGCCATCTGCACCACATATATCCCACGTATGGAGTATACATCCTCATCAGCCCCCTAGGATCTTGAAAGATCCACCACGATGCGTAAAACACCACGAATAAAAACAGGGTGTTTACAAGCACCGATGTGAGCGGAGAATACCTTCTAACAAGCTTCCGCTCCTCCAGATAGATTTTGTCTTCAGGTTCGCTCATCGCTTCCTCCTTACATAAAATTTAATCTTTATTAAATTATATAAAAAGAGTGCAGCCCATTTGTAGCGTAAATTTGGATTAAATTTTAAATTGTCTCAGAAAAGCTTCATTTTGGAAGCTTGATTATGAAATTTGAACCGCCTTTTAGGCTCTCTACGACGAGCGAGCCCTTGCAGTGATCTTCGATGATGATCTTTGACATATATAGCCCGATGCCGGTGCCGTTTTTGCTGGCTTTGGTAGAAAAATACAGATCGAAAATTTTATCTGCGATCTCCTTTTTGATGCCGCCTGCATTGTCTTTTACGCTTAAACAAAGATAAGATTTTTCGATGTAGGTTGAAATTTCGATAACGCCGTCGTCGATATTTCTTTCCAAAAAGGCGTCCTGCGCGTTTTTTATGATGTTTAAAATAACCTGCGAAACTTCGTTTTTATATGTGAGCAGAGTCTGATTGCAGCCGTATTTCGTGTAAATTTTAATCTTTTGGTTTTGTAGTATCGCTTTTACGATATTTATCGCCATATTGCAAAGCCCCTCTAAGCTCGTAACCTCCTTGATCTTGGCGGGCTTAAAGAAATTTCTAAATTCATCGATCGTTTCGGATAGGTGCTTGGAGTACTGCTCGATCTTGCCGAGCTCCTCCAAAAGGGCGGTTTTGTCAAATTTATCCGCCATCAAGCAGCCGGCGCTCAGATACGAAGCCGTAGCCGAGATAGCGGACAGCGGCTGCCTCCATTGATGCGCTATCATATTTAAAATTTCGCCCATCTGAGCGAGCCTTGATTGATACTGAAGCTGCTCGTCTTGGCGCCTTATGAGCTTTAGCTGCTCCTCGATCTCGTGGTTGAGAGTTAAATTTAGCCGCTTGACCTTCAGCCTGCTTTGTTTTAATTTCTTCTCCGCCATCACTCTTTTGGTGATATCCACCACTATCCAAAGCACCTCGTCGTTTCCCGATATGGAGTCGCCCGAAATTCTAATCCACAGCCCTTTGCCGCTTTTGTGCCTTAGCTCGTAGTTTAGCTGCAAGGCCTCGTTTTTCCTTACTTTATTAAAGGCGATATCTGCGAAATGCAGGTATTTTTCCTCGCTTAGATGTATGGTTTGCGCGGATTTGCCGATGATCTCGTCGTATTCGTAGCCGAAAATTTTACAAAAGGTCTCGTTGCACTCCATAATGTTTCTTTTCTTGTCCACGATGAAGATGCCGACGCCGGAATTTGAAAATATCGTCTCAAATCTCTGATGGTTTTTCTTAATGTCCACTATCGCCATTTTATTCTGTATCCTTGCGAGTAGATGTTTTCTATCAGCTTATAGCCGATTTTTCGGTGAAATCTGGATATGATATTTCTTACCCGCTTGTCGTCATATCCGCCATAGTCCTCGAACAGCTCGTTTTCTATCTCAAGGCCGCTTGCGATCCGCCCGCTAGAGCTTAAAAGCAGCTGCAACAATGAGCTTTCGTTTTTGGTTAGTTTGATAATTTCGCCCGCTTTGGATAGGGTTAAACTCTGCTTATCCCACACGAAATCGCCGCTTAGATAAATAAACTTTGCGGGTTTGGTTTCGATACTTTGCGTGATTTTTTCAAGCACGCTTAGTAGATACTCGGTCGTAAAAGGCTTTAGAATATAGCCGTCCACGCCGATAGATATCGCTTTAGTGAAAAATTTAGACTCGTCGTAGGCTGAGAAGATGACAGTTTTTACCGAAGGATCGATCTGTTTGATCCGCTCTAACATCTCAAGCCCGCTCATGCCCGGCATATTAATATCGGTAAAAACAATGTCCGCTTTGCTCGCTTTAAATTTCTCGATACCCTCCCGCGCGTCACCGCAGTCGGTAACCTGATGGAAAAACAGCCTTAAAATTTTCGCGGTCTGCTGCCTTGCCTCATTATCATCCTCGACATATAGGGCGCGCATACTGCGAGTTTGAGCTTGTATTTCGTTTATATCCATAGCGCCCCTCCTTTTTAAATTTATCCCTTATAGTAAATTCTATTTCGCGCGCTGCAACCCTGTTTTAAATTTACAAAACCGAGTGTTTTTATTCTACCTGCCCGAGCTTTTTAAGATAGGCAAAAATTTTAGCGATCTCGATCATTTTATTTAGGCTTTCGAGTAGCTTCGCGCTTTGCGAGCTCGGCGCGGATTTGAAAATTTCGCTATTTTCAACGCCGATTACGAGGCTGTTTTCGCCCAGATAAAGCTCGGTTTTGCCGAATAAATTTACGGTGATCGTTTGCATATTTTCTAAAATTTTTTTGTTCTGCAAAAAGGCGGCGGCGGCGAGGTTATTGAGATAGACGTCAAACGATGCGCTCAAATGCGGGCTATCTTTTAGTAGTTTGAGGTTCGATGCGCCGAAGATAAACTCCCCGCGCGGCACCACTAAAATTTGGCTATCGAAGGTCTCGCTAAAATCAAATTTTGCAAAAAGCCCGTCGAAGATCGCGGTATCGTCCTTTTTTTTGAGATGCAGAATTTTATCCAGCTCAAATACCCGATTTTCTCTGTTTTTATCGAAATCGCGGCTTAGGCAGATGTCGCCGATTTTTATGCCAAATTCGGGTGTCTTGCCCACTATCGCGTGCTTGCAAGTGCATAGATTTGCCTCTTTACGGAGCGGATTTTTGTAAATTTCATCAAGTAAAAACGCGCCGAAAGGCTGAAAGGTAAGACGCAGCTCCTTTGCAATCCAAAGCAGAAATTCGTTTTTAAAAGCCTCTTCACTGAGCGATTCAAATTTATGCGAAATGCGCACGGCTAGGTATTTGTAAGCAGGATAAGCAAGAGCTAGTAGCACTAATAAAAACAAGAATGAGAAATTTCCGAAATCCTTGCGCATAGCGATAAACAGCGCCAGCACTACCACTGCTACACCGCCACGCGCCTTCCAAAGCGCCACATTGCGTGCTCCATCTAGTTTTTGCTTTTTTAATTCGTAAGAAACAAGGCTCATCGCTATCCCCGTGAGTGAAATTTGACGCTCATTATAGCGAAAAATGGGATTAAATCAAGCCACATGATAAGCGCGTTGCTATTTATAAGGCGGGTTTTTATAATAGCTCAAAAGCATAGAAATCGCCGTCTTTTTCTCTACATTTTACAATATCGCTCTGTTTGAATTCTAAAATTTCATCCAGTTCGGATTCAAATTTCGTCGTATCGGTAATTTTAAAAATATATTGCGCGATTTGAACGGCCTTTACCGGGCGCCATACATTAATATCTTCATTCAAAATTTTTATAAAAATTTCTTTATCAGTCGCGCTCGTCATATTAAACCCTTCTGCCCGGTTATCTAAAATTCTTTCTACCTAGCCACAATTTAAGATATTTTAATACGGGTCTTAAATAATCATTAGTAGCGTTGGCTTTAAAGGTGCTCGCGCCTGATTCTATCAAATACCAGCTATATCCGTCATCCTTTAAAATATTCATTTTGCGATGTTTGGCCCCAGCGTTTGCATCGGATATCTCTATATCCAGTACTTTATTTGCAATATTCATCTGTACCGATAGATTAGGGCTTAGATCATATATGAAACGGTTAAAATCTTTGATGATATGGGTATTATATACGTCATCGATCATCTCGGCTCTTCTCTTCTTAAAAATTTCCTCCTCTATCGGATCTCCGTCAATAAGCTTTCCATAATGATCCGCGTCTGCTATGAGCTCTTCGTAAGATGCAGTAAAACATCCAAAAAATCCCCTATGCATCCCAAATTTCCAATTCGTAGGCACCGTCTCATCGATTACTTGAAAATATTCGCTATTAAATCTACAGTAATCTATATCATCTAAAAACGGTAATATGCAATAATAAACCTGTCCCTCTTCATATTGGATACCATGAACAAAATAGGTTCTGTTTAATCCCAGATACTCATGCTCGTCTTCTTTTATACATTTTACAATCATTTTTAATCATCCTTAAATTTGAAATCGTCTACGGCTTCTATGATGGGCGGTTCTTTTTTATCGCCTATTATACTATTTTTAACAAGTTCTGTAAAAAATTCTTTATTTTTGGATTCGTTGATTGCCTCTTTTATAGCATTAAAGGATAATTTTAAATTATTTAAATTGCCATCTATAATGCAAAAGCCGTTTTTCTCACACAATGATATTATGCCCCTTAATACCGCTTCATACTCGGATCTAAAATCGATACGAAACGTAACGGACTCTATTATATTATTAGCATCAAAAAATACCTCTAAGCGGTTGCCGTTTTCGCTTCCGTATAGATCCATTTCGTTAGACCAAGATTTTTCGGGCTTTAATAGGTGCGAAATTTCAGAAAATACCTCTTTTTTGATCTTTGCTTTTTTCCAATATTTATCGTCTTCAAAGAGCTTTATATCGCTATATTGCGGATCGTATTGTAGATCGTAGGTATCGCTTTTAGGCAGAATAAAAAATTCACATTGCCAAATTGCCATATCTTCCTTCCTCAAATATTTTCATTATAAAATTTTAAAAGTAATACACATAGCAGCCTCGGTCATCGTATATATCAAATAAAATCGAAAATTTCTCTTTATTGTTTACGGCTAACTGAACTCTAATGTTCAAAGAGGGTTCTTTTGCCAGCTCAAAATTAAAATGGCGCAGCAGTATGGATCTCAAAAAATTTGGCTCAAGCGCCTTTTCTTTTATAAAAATAACGCCCGCTCTGGCACCGTTTTTATAAGGCCTGGCTTTTGTGTATTGCCCCTTCATATTTTTAAGAAGATGCTCTTCTATTTTCTCATCTCTTTCCCAAAAAAGAATTTTATAAACTACGCTATCTAAGTGGCTTGCTTTTGAAATTAAAAACATAACTAGCCTGATTTTGGCCTCTACATCGATATTTTCAAA
>NZ_CALKTS010000046.1 GCF_937997595.1 uncultured Campylobacter sp.
GCGGAAAAGGCGTCTTTAACATGGAAAATTTCGACGCCAAGCCTTTCATGGATGAGCTAAATAAGCAGGGCTTGCCGTGGGAGATCATCGAGATGAAACCCGGAGAAAGATACGAAGTCTAAATTTAGGCTTGTCTTTTTCTACTTATACTTCGTTGAAATTTGATTTTTAATGCTCACGTATCAAATATACGCTCCGCTTAAAAATCAAATTTCGCCTCGTCTAAGCGAAAAAATACTGCGCCTTATTCTGCTACGTTTAAATTCTAATTAAAATTCATTCGGTCACGTATTTCATATACGCTCTCGCCCTCAAATTTTAATTTGTCTCAATCGGGGACAATACCGTGCGTCGAATGCTGCTTTAAATTTAGCTATAATCGCATAAAATTTTATCGGAGTAGATATGAAACGAATTTTAAAAGCGCTGATTTTTAGCATGGCATTTTCATTTCTCATTGTGGGTTGTGCTAGTAAAACCGCGCCCGTAGAGCTTGAAGGCAAAGAGCAAATTCGCGCGATCCAAATAGAGGCAAACCGTACGGTAATGATCGGTGACGCTTACGACTACGAATTTGGTAGTGATTATCGCGCGGCGAAAGCGGAATTTGAGCACCTAAAATCGCTCTATCCACACGCAGTGGAGGTAAATAGAATTTCGATCGCTACGGATGCATTTAATGAACCTCACGCAAGCGCACTACTTTTTGAGCTGTGGCTTGATCGCGAGAGCCTGCCGCTAGCAGATCAGCTTGTGCTTTACAAGCATTCAAATTTTACGGGCTTTAAAGATCGCGAAATTTTACAATTTAGCTTCAAAATTTTAGGCGTTCCTACGCGCGTAAAAGATCGCGATCGGATCCTAAAAAAATATGCGCTTGCTAAGCCGTTAAGTTTAAACGCGGTAGTATTTATTGATAGCGGAAGGCTGAGCGAGGAAAGTGTGCGTAAAAACGGTGAGACGCAAGACGCAGTTTTAACTATGTTTAGCCCCGTCTGGATGCCCGTCGCTGCCGTAATGCAAAGTCTCGGCGCGCTATTTGATAACGAGTAAATTCTGTCAGTAAAAATTTTGATGCTCGCTTGCTCTTACGTTGCAATATGAGGGCTGCGTTTTGGGCGGGTACGCCGCGAGTGATGTCTTGGGTCATAGCGCTGTTTGTTTGGCTAAGCGCGCTTGCTGCATATTTAATAAGTAAATTTTAAATTGCGGCGAAATTTTATA
>NZ_CALKTS010000047.1 GCF_937997595.1 uncultured Campylobacter sp.
TGCCGCGCGCCGATAACGTGATAATCACGGCTACGACGCTCATCAACGACACGCTCGATGGGCTTTTGCGCCTGAAAAAAAGCGGCGCCAAGCTCGTGCTCGTGGGACCTACCACGCCGCTACTGCCGCAGGCACTATTTGAGCGCGGCGTGGACTTTGCGGGAGGTACGCTCGTGAGGGATGCGGACACGGTGCTTGATATCATCGCGCAGGCGGGCTCGGGATATCACTTTTTGGGTAAATTTGCCGATAAAATCACGATCTGTAAGGGCTAGGGCGCGGATTGAAATTTTAAAATTTGCGCGTAAAGGACTTAAATTTAAAGGAGAAAAATATGCAAAAGTGCGTCTATATCGTGCACGGCTACGACGCTTCGCCTAAGAAGCACTGGTTTGCCTGGCTTAAAGGCGAGATCGAAAAATCGGGCGCAAGGGCGGAAATTTTAACGATGCCTACGCCTGCGCATCCGAGGCTTGATGAATGGCTGAAAATCTTGCGAGAAAGCGTAAAATTTGAAGGTGAAGTTTATCTGGTCGGACACAGCCTCGGCTGTCCTACGATCTTAAATTTCTTACAAGGCAGTGCTGCAAGCGGCGCAGTAGATGGCGTAGTGCTGGTCTCGGGGCTTGCAAAGCCGCTTAGCGATCCGCAATTTAAAATTTTAGACGAGTTTATGGATAAAGGCTTTGATTTTGAGCGCATAAAAGCCGCCGCAAAACAGCGCGTTGTAATTTCTGCAAAGGATGATTATATCGTGCCGTTTAGTTTCAGCCACGAGCTAGCGGGGCAGATCGATGCTAAGTTTTACGAGGTGCAAAAGGGTGGGCATTTTTTAGACAGAGACGGCTTTACGAAGCTTGATCTAGTGTATGAAATTTTAGAAAAAATGATGAAGCTAAAGGGCTAGGCTTCGGGCAAACGCACCTGCTTGGTTTTTGCTTCTGCATTCGCCGCTCGCGTTTTTCTCTGCTAAAGCTCGGATTTGCTTTGCGGCTAAGATAAGAGTTTCGTCTTTAGCCCGCCGAAGGCTTCCGCTGCTCGCATAAATAAATAGATAAGCCCGCGGCGTAATCGTCGTTTGCGAGGCAAAGTTCTGCGCCGTTTTAAAATTTTGTAAACGCCGCAGCGGCAATAGACGCGTATCGTGCGAGTGCTAAAGCACGGCGTGTTGTAGTGGCGGCAAGTAGGTTTCGAATTGCGGCAAGATAAAATTTAGCGAGCGCG
>NZ_CALKTS010000048.1 GCF_937997595.1 uncultured Campylobacter sp.
ACATAACTAATCTAATAATGGGCTTAAATTAGCTCAGCTCGCAGAATTTATCACCACTCGGATATTTTGAGCTGACGGCACAAAGAGATATAACGAGTCAAAAGGCGCTATGAAAAGAATTCATATTTATCATAGTAAAATTTTAAGTATAAATTCGCTTGCCTTGCAAATTCTAAAATTTTTGAAGCTTAATTCCAAAGTTTACTATAACTTTACGTTAAAATCCTCTTTAAATTTATGGTGGTCCAGTAAAATCTGGCGCAGATTCTGCACATAAATTCCGATCCTTAAATTTTCTACCTTCGTCATCGCACGAAATTTAAGCTAAGATTAATGGGGGGTATAATCTTCAAATACATTTTTTAAAAGGATTTACCGTGTCGTCTAACGCTAAAATGTTGATGGGTATTATTATTGCACTTGTGGCTGCTTTTTTTGGAGCTGGTTTTTATATGAATAGCATCGATACGCTAGCCTCCCTGTTTGGAAATTTTTATAATCCATCTTTTGTTGTAGATTTTCTCGCTTTTGAGAAAGGAGTAGATCAACTTAAAATTACCTATGTAATCGCATTCGTGATTATATTTGTAGTGCTAGCTATTTTGATTGATAAATTTATGATTAACTCGAAAGATTCTAAAAAATAACGTCGCCAAATTTTTAAAGCAGGCGCGACGATGAGGTTAAAATTGTAAACGATCTCGTTACGCTTTTAAATTTAATTTTAAAATCTGCGTTTTTTTTGCAGTAAATTTTGTATAAATTCCATATTTAGAAAATTTTAAAATATTCAGAATTTTTAAAATTTCAAATTCAAAAATTTCAAAGTATGGGAATTTTTTAGGCTTTTAAATTCCGAAATTTTGCGAGTTTCAAAGCCTTTAAAATCCCAAGAATTCCAAATGTGCGCGATTTATTCGCCTAGAGCTTTGTCGATGAGCTTGACGTCTTCGCTTGCGCTACCGTCGATGACTAGGGCTTGATCGCCGCCACTTACAGCGCTTTTTCCATTAAATTTTGCGCCGACTTCGATGCCGAAGCTTTGCGATAGCACATCGCCTACGAGCACACCGCCGCCTAGCAGCTCGACGAGCTCGGCTTCGATATTACCGAAAAATTTGCCGCTGATTACGATATGTTTAGCTCTAATCGAGCCGCGCGCGGTACCGTTTTTACCGATGACGACGGTGTTATCGGAGATCACGTCGCCTTCGACATTGCCATCGATATGCAAAATGCACGACAGGTGCAGCTCTCCTTTGATGAGCGTGCCTGACGAGATTATTGTTGTTTGAGCGGTGTTTGCATCGCCTTTATTAAAGATTGCCATGGGACATCTTCCTCCTTAGTAAAAATTTCTTTGTAATTTTTTTCGTTCCAGTTGATGAAATTTAGCGGATCTAGCGGCAGCTGCAAAAACCTAATCTCGTAGTGCAGATGAGGTCCGGTGCTAAGCCCGGTGTTGCCGCTAAAAGCGATAAGATCGCCTTTGTTTACAAACTCGCCTACTTTGCGAGTTAAATTTGAATCCAAATGCGCATATCGTGTCGTAAAGCCGTAGTTGTGGCGAATCTCGACTAGATTGCCGTAGCCAGTAGCACCCGCGCCGCTGTATTGGATGATGCCGTCTGCAGGCGCGTAGATGGGCGTTTTGGGCGGAGTGCGCAGATCGACGCCCGGGTGAAACTGCTTGCGCTTTAAGATGGGATGGTTGCGCCAGCCGAATTTCTCGCTGAGCTGATAAGTGCGCATTACCCTGCCGTTTGGGATCTGCATAAAAATTTCTTTTATCAGCGCGTCGGAGAATTTTTCGTTGATGATCTTTTGCGCGCGCTCTTTGATCTCTTGTTCGGAAGTAGGCTTGATGTGAGATAGGCGGTCGATCGCGCGCTCATCCTCTTCGGGATCAAGCCCAAACTGATGCTCCAAATCCGAAATTTTACCCTCGATGGCTTCAAATTCCATCTGACTTGCCGCGATACCGTCGCGAAGTTTTTGATTTAGCTCGTTAAGCTCGGTTTTGGTTCGCGAAAGGCTATCGATTTTAGAGCCCAGATACCTGATATATAGCGCACCCGTGACGAAAACGGTAAAAACAAATAGTACCAAATATAACGCGATCTTTTTGATGATTTGCGAAAGCAAAAAATTCCTAGAGCCGTTAAGGTCGGTTATGGTTATCATAAATTTGTTTTTCATAATGCGGCATTATAATGCAGCATAGCTGAAATTTCAAAAAAATTGTAGATAAATTTAAAAGCTATTTAATTTCAAAATTTCACTAAAAGATAAAATTTATTACTTAGTATAATTATAATTTAAGCAAATCTTGCTATAATTACAGCAATTTTAAATAAAGGAGACACAATGTCAAAAACGGTAAAACAACTAAACAAACTTCAGGCGGACGCTCATGCGTTCTTTGTTGCATTCCACGATTATCACTGGAATGTTAAGGGCTTACAATTCGCGCAGGTTCACGCTTACACCGAGAAAGCATACGACGAGATGGGCGAGCTTTTCGACGATATGGCTGAGCGCGCGCTTCAAATAGGCGGCAAGGCCGTAACTAAGGCTAAGGATCTAATTGAGCTTTCAAAAGACGCTCCGATTAGCGTAAAAGACAGCTATAGCGTATCTGAGGTACTTGAGGATGTTAAAAAAGCCTACGAGTATTTGGTAAAAGAATTTAAAAAGCTTCAAGAGATTGCTGAGGAGGAGGGCGACGATACGACTTCAAATATTGCGCAGGATCACTATGGCGATTATGAAAAACGCCTATGGATGCTAAGCTCAATGCTAAGCAAATAATCCCCGCAAATCCTTTCAAAATTTTTAGGGGCGCATGCCCCTAAAATCCATTAAAGTTAATATTTAAATTTCAAAAAATTTTAAAATTCTAAGATTATAATTTCACACTAAAATTTTAAATCCTGCTTGAAAATTGAAGTAGAATCGCTCATTCAAAGTAAAATTCATGTAGGTTTTAAATTTCATATCATCGAAATTTAACTCATTCGCCATGTAAAAACATAACTCTTTTTGTAAAGCTCGGTTTCATTTAAAATTTTACCGCGTCGTTAAAATTTCTTGCCGATTTCAAATTTCATAGCCGTAAAAATTCTAAGAGCTAAGGCTTTGCAGCTCAAGAATGGTATTTGCTAAGAGAGATCGTCTGTGATAAATTTGTATTTCTTTTTAGCGTCTGATGATAAATTTTAGCTTGTAGTTTTACTATTTTGATTATTTTTAAAACTTCGGTGTTTATAAATGAAGCGGAATTTTAAAAATTTCAAAGAATTTTGCAAATTCCGTAAAATTTCGCAATTTCACGGAATTTTAGTTTTTATAGAATTAAGCTCTAGTCTTAAAAATTCTCTTCAGTATTGCGGTCGCTGACACGGTCCCACGGTAGTTTTATTCCGCCTAGGATATGAAAGTGCAGATGCATCACCTCTTGACCTCCGTTTTCGCCGCAGTTGCAAACGAGACGGTATCCGCTCTTATCAAGCCCCATTTTGCGAGTTACTTCTTGGATAAAAGCGCTCATTTTGCTCATCACTTCAGGTGGCGTTACTTGGAAGTTTTCGTAGCATTTCTTAGGGATCGCCAGGATGTGGATCGGCGCTTTAGGGTTGATGTCGTGGAAAGCCAAAAATTCATCGTTCTCTAACACTTTGTTGCACGGGATTTCGCCGTTTACGATCTTTTCGAAGACGTTCATTTTAGATCCTTTTATGAGGTTGAAATTTAGCCGCGATTATAGCCAAAAAATCCAAACACGCAAATTTACCTAGCTTTTATCAAATTTTAACTACAATCGCGCCATTAAATTTAACTACAAGGATAGAATTTGCAAGAGATTAAAGCAAAAATCGACGCTGCGGCAAGCCTAAGCGAGCTGGAAGCCGTGCGCTTGGAGCTTTTCGGCAAAAAAGGCATCATAACGGCGCTTTTTTCCGAGCTCAAATCCGCAGCGCCCGAGCAGAAAAAAGAGCTTGCCGTAAGCGCGAATGAAAAGCGCGATTATTTCAGCGAGCTTATCGCCGCAAAAAGGGCGAGCCTGGAAGAGGCGGAGCAAAAAGAGGCGATGAAAAATGAAGCGAGCGACGTCACGCTTTTTAACGAAAACGTAAACTGCGGCGCGCTGCATCCGGTGATGGAGACGATGGATAAGATCATAGACTACTTCATCGCGCAAAATTTCAGCGTCGAAAGCGGCCCGCTCATCGAGGACGACTTCCATAATTTCGAGGCGCTAAATTTACCCAAATACCACCCTGCGCGCGATATGCAAGATACGTTTTATCTAAATGACGGGCGGCTGCTACGCACGCATACCAGCGGCGTTCAGATCCGCACGATGGAGAAATTTAAAGCTCCGCCGGTGCGTATGATCGCCCCGGGCGCGGTCTTTCGCCGCGATATGGATCTAACCCATACGCCGATGTTTCATCAAGTGGAGGGTCTCGTAGTCGAGCAGGGAGACCGCGTGAGCTTTGCAAATTTAAAATACGTTTTAGAGGAATTTTTGCGCTATATGTTTGGAGACGTAAAAGTGCGCTTCCGCCCGAGCTTCTTTCCGTTCACGGAGCCGAGCACTGAGGTCGATATCAGCTGTATTTTCTGCCACTGTCATGGATGCCGCGTCTGTAAGCAGACGGGCTGGCTCGAGGTGTTAGGCAGCGGCGTGGTCGATCCTAACGTCTTTAAAGCGGTAAGCTGGAAAAACGTCAGTGGATACGCATTCGGGCTCGGCGTGGAGAGATTTGCGATGCTGCTGCACGGTATCCCCGATCTGCGCTCGCTATTTGAAGGCGATATTAGATTATTGGAGCAGTTTAAATGATAATAACGAGAAATTGGTTGCAGGAGTGGATCGACATAAGCGAAATTTCAAGCGAAAAGCTGCTTTCTACGCTAAATTCCATCGGTCTTGAGGTTGACGCTCACGATAAAATTTCGCTCCCTAAAGGCGTCGTCGTAGGACTCGTAAAAAGCAAGCGTCGTCACGAGAATTCTGATCATCTAAATGTCTGCGAGGTTGATGTCGGTAAGCAGAGCTTGCAGATCGTCTGCGGCGCGAAAAATGTTGAGGCAGGGCAATATGTCGCAGTTAGCCTAATCGGCGCCGTGCTGCCTAGCGGTCTTGAGATAAAGCCTGCCAAACTTCGCGGCGTGGAGAGCTTTGGCATGATCTGTTCGGCAACCGAGCTTGGGCTTGCCAAGACGAATGACGGCATTATGGTGCTTGATAGCAGTATCGGCGAGCTCGTGCTGGGCAAGGAGCTGCGCGAGTATGAAATTTTTAACGACGATCTTATCGAGATCGAGCTTACCGCCAATCGCGGCGACTGCCTTAGCATCTTAGGCATAGCGCGCGATCTAAGCGCAGCGCTTGATCTGCCGCTAAAGGAAAAGCACGAGTTTGAAGATGCCGACGGAGCGCCTGGTATCGGTAGAATTTTAAGCGTGCGTGCAAGCGATGAGGTAAGCGCTAAATTTGCTTTTCGAGCTTATGAGATCAAAGGCGAGCTGAAGTTAAATTTAAAGCAGACCTTGCGTCTTGCAAGCGTTGGTATTTTGCAAAGCTGCGCGGTGCAAAATTTCATTAATTACGCTACTCATTCTACCGGAGTATTGCTGCGTGCTTATGATTTTGAAAAGATCGCTTCCGCAGATGGCAAAGTAGCGCTTGACATAAAGCCTATGCCAAACGGCGAGTTCGGCGTTTATGCGGGCAAGAGATTGCTTAGCGTAGCAGGGATTTGCCAAGACGCGGAGCTAAAGGCGTGTTGCAGTAGCAAAGTGGTGCTATTAGAGGCAAACTATACCGCGCCACTAATTATCGCCAGAGCAGTAAACGAAAATAAAAGCCTAAAAGGCGACGAGCACGTGTACCGCTCAAGTAGAGGCAGCGAGCCAAAGCTTAGGCTAGGGCTAGATCTGCTATTTAGATTGCTACTTAAAAATAAAGCCGTTAGCCTATATGCGGGCACACAAAAGATTTCAAATGCTTTGGAGCCGCTTATCGTGGGCTTTAGCGAAAAAGAGATAAACTCAATGATCGGTGCGCAAATTCCGCGCGATAAGATCGTAAAAATTTTAAAAAGGCTGGGCTTTGATGTAGGCGTCGAAGCCGATCTCATCACCGCCAAGGTGCCGCCTTTCCGCCACGATATCGTAAACTCTCACGACGTGTGCGAGGAGATCGTGCGTATCGTGGGCATCGATAATATCGCCGCTGCGCCGCTAAGCTTCTACGAGAAAAACCGCCTAAACGATACCTACGTAAATTTACAAAACGGGCGCAAGCTTCGCAGCAAGGCGGCAGCAGTGGGATTTTTCGAGTGCGTGCATTATGTATTTGACGATGGCAAGGTGCTAGAAAACTTAGGCTTTGAGCCGTGCAAGGTTAAAATTTTAAATCCGATAAACGGCGAGCTGGACGCGCTAAGACCGACGCTAATTAATCATCTGCTGGAGTCTACTGAGCGAAATTTAAAGAATTCTCGCAGAAGCGTTAAGCTTTTTGAGCTAGGAGAGGTGTTTGATACGGACGGCTCGCAGTGCCTAAGGCTGGGCTTTATCGCTAGCGGACTAAAGGCGGAACCCTCTATCGCGGCCGGCGCAAAACCCGCCGCGGTAGATTTTTTGTATTTTGCAAATTTAATCCAAAGCGTCATCGGTAAATTTAAGGTCAGGCTGCCCGGCGAAAATTTGAAATTTTTAAGCGAATTCGAGCAAGCTCAGATCGAGCAGGGCGGGCAGATAGTGGGCTTTATCGGGCGCGTGGATTACGCCGTAGAAGCAGGGCGCGATCTGGATAAAAGCTATCTGTGCGAGATCGATTTTTCCAAGCTTAAATTTGAAAATATCGTAGCGGACGCTTATTCGAAGTTCCCTAGCGTATCGCGCGATCTAAGTATTTTGGTGCCGAGCGGAATGCGCTTCGAGCAGATTAAGCAGTGTATAGACGCCCTTAAAATCGAGGCGCTAAAGGAGCTTATCCCGAGTGATCTTTACAGCGACGAAAGCCTGGGCGATTCAAAGAGCCTGACGATCAGACTTGTATTTCAAGACCTTCAAAAAACCCTCTGCGACGAGGAAGTCGCGGGCTTTACCGATAAAATTTTAGCCGCGCTTAGCAGCGAACTGGGACTTGGACTGCGATGAGGATTTTTGCGCAAGCGGGCCCTTTGCAGGCGGAGATTTCAAATATCGCCGCGGATAAATCGATCTCGCACCGTGCGGCGATCTTTTCGCTGCTAGCGGAGGGGACGAGTAAAATTTCAAACTATCTAGCCGCCGAAGATACGCTAAATACGCTAAAAATAGTGGAGCTTTTGGGCGCTTGCGTGCAGCGCGAAGGGGGCGAAATTTTAATCACTCCGCCGGAGGTTATCAAAGAGCCTAACGTTCCGCTTGATTGCGGCAACTCAGGCACCGCGATGCGGCTATTTATGGGCTTTTTGGCGGGACGCGAGGGCTTTTTCGTGCTATGCGGCGATCGGTATCTAAGCGAGCGTCCGATGAGGCGCGTTGCGGATCCGCTTTGCAAGGTGGGCGCTAAAATTTACGGGCGTCAAGGCAGCGAAAAGGCGCCGATTGCGGTGCTAGGGCAAAAGCTTGGGTATTTTGAATACGCGAGTAAGATTGCGTCCGCGCAGGTAAAGACCGCTCTAATTTTAGCGGCCTTGCGCGGCAGCGGGTGCAGGTTTAGCGAGCCCGAGCTTAGCCGCGATCACAGCGAGCGGATGCTAAAAGCGATGGGTGCGCAAGTTTCGCGAAACGGTCTTGCGATCGAAGTCGCGCCGCTTAGCTCGCCGCTTAAACCGCTTGAAATTTTTATCCCAAACGATCCAAGCTCGGCGTTTTTCTTCGCGGTCGCCGCAGCGATAATCCCTGGCTCGCGCATAGTGCTAAAAAATATGCTGTTAAACAAAACTCGCATAGAGGCGTATGAAATTTTAAAACGTATGGGCGCCGAGGTAAAATTTAATAAAACGAGCGAAATTTACGAGCAGATCGGCGATATAGAGGTTGCTTATGCGCCGCTTCACGCCGTAGAGGTGAGCGAAAACATCTCGTGGCTGATAGACGAAGCGCCTGCGCTTGCTATCGCCTTTGCTTGCGCGCAGGGAAGTAGCGTGCTTAAAAATGCCGCCGAGCTGCGCGTGAAGGAGTGCGACCGCATAAAGGTAACCTGCGAAGGGCTTCGCGCCTGCGGTATTAAGGCGCGCGAGCTACAGGACGGCTGGCAGATCGAAGGCGGCGAGGCAAACGCGGCGATTATCACGCCGTGCGGAGATCACCGCATCGCGATGAGCTTTGCGATTTTGGGCTTAAGATCGGGGATGATCATCGAGGATAGCGATTGTATCGCGACGTCGTTTCCAAATTTCGCTGCTATTTTAAGACAGATCGGAGCCTGCGTTGAAGATTGAGATGGCCAAAAGCTACGGCTTTTGCTTCGGCGTCAAGCGCGCGATCAAGATCGCAGAAAGCGCCGGCGAGGCCTCTACGATCGGCGAACTGATACATAACGCCGAAGAGATTAACCGTTTAAAACAAAATTTCGGCGTCAAAACCCTGGAGGGCGTTGGCGAGATCACCGATGAGCAAAAGCTCATCATCCGCACCCATGGCATCCAAAAGGACGATCTGCAAAGACTAAAGGCGCAAAATAAGGAGCTCATCGACGCTACCTGCCCCTTCGTGACCAAGCCGCAGCAGATCGTAGAAAAGATGAGCGCGGAGGGCTACGACATCGTGATCTTCGGCGATAAAAACCATCCCGAGGTAAAGGGGGTGAAATCCTACGCAAAATCACGCGTATTCGTGATCATGGATACGAAGGAACTGCAAGACGTCAAGCTTGGACCTCGCGTCGCGCTCGTTTCGCAGACTACGAAAAAGATAGAAAGCTTTACCAAAATCGCGGATTTTTTGATGCAGCGCGCAAGGGAGCTGAGAATTTTTAATACGATTTGCAATGCGACGCTGGAGAATCAAGAGGCCGTAAAAAGCCTGTCGCAAAAGGCCGACGTGATGATAATCGTAGGCGGGAAAAATTCCTCCAACACCAAACAGCTTTTTTTAATTTCGCAGAATTTTTGCAAAGACAGCTATCTCATAGAAAACGAAAGCGAGCTTGAACGCTTGTGGTTTGAAAACAAAAGCCTCTGCGGCATCTCTGCAGGAGCTAGCACGCCTGATTGGATCATCAAAAAAGTAGTAGCGCGAATCGAAAATTTAACGCAGAATTTATAAGCCCTCTTATCAAATTTACTCTTAGAAATTTATCAAATCGAAAGCAAATTTTGGCTAGAATCGCGCATTTTAGTTCTTTTCAAAAAAGCACAAATAAATTTAAAGGAAGCATATGGCTGAGGTGAACGAGAAGGTTCAAAACCACGCAGAGGAAGATTTTGCGACATTGTTAGAGGAGTATGACGCCGGGAAGTCTCGCGACGAGGTCGTCACAGGTAAGGTTATCGCCCTTAAGGACGGCGAGGTTTTCATAGACGTAGGCAGGAAGTCGGAGGGCATTTTAGATGCCGCCGAGGTGAGCGACGATCAAGGAAACCCGCAGGTTAATGTAGGAGATGACATCAAAGTCGCTATTATCGGAAGCAGAGGCGGTCGCCCGGTCGTATCGTATAAAAAGGCTCTAAAGAAGGAAAAAGTAAAGGCGTTCATCGACTCCTATGATGAAAACGCAGAGAATGTCTATGACGTTAAAATTCTATCGTTTAATAAGGGCGGTTTCGTTTGTGCTAATGGAGACGACGTGGAATTTTTTATGCCGCGCTCGCAAAGTGCGCTTAAAAACCCAAACGGCGCTGTCGGTAAAAATTTCAAAGTAAAGATCATCAAGGTCGATAGAGATGAGCAAAGCATTGTAGTATCCCGCAAGAAGCTACTTGATGAGGACCGCAAAGCAAGCAAAGAGGCGATCGAGAAAGTAATCGCTACTGAGGGCATCATCGAAGGCGTTGTCAAAAAAATCACCACCTACGGTATGTTCGTAGACGTAGGCGGCGTGGACGGACTCGTACACTACAGCGAAATTTCATACAAAGGTCCGGTAAATCCAAGCTCGCTCTACAAAGAGGGCGATAAGGTTCCGGTTAAAGTTATTAAATACGACAACGATAAAAAACATCTCTCTCTTTCGATTAAAGAAGCGATGCCAGATCCTTGGAACGAGATCAAAGATAGCCTGGAAGTGGGCGATACTATCCGCGTAAAAGTAAGTAATATCGAGCCTTACGGCGCGTTTGTCGATCTTGGCAACGACATCGAGGGCTTTTTGCATATCAGCGAAATTTCGTGGGATAAAAATATCAAAAATCCGAAAGATTTCATCAGCGAGGGCGAGGAGCTCGACGTCGAGGTCGTAGAGATCAACCCTAGCGAGCGCAGGCTGCGCGTGAGCCTTAAAAATTTACTCACCAAGCCGTTTGACGAGTTCGTTGCTAAATACAAAGTGGGCGATGTGCTAAAAGGCAGCGTCACTACAATTACAAATTTCGGCGCGTTTGTGAGGATCGACGGCGTAGAGGGACTTTTGCATAACGAAGACGCTTCATGGGATCGCGGCGAGAAGTGCAAAAATTTATTCAAAGTAGGCGACGAGATCGAGGTTAAGATCATCAAGATCGACAAAGATACTCAAAAAATTTCTCTAAACCACAAAGAGCTCGGCGATAGCCCGATTAGCGAGTTTGCCAAGAGTCACAATCAAGGCGATGTCGTAAAAGGCAAGATCCGCGATATTAAAGAGTTCGGAATTTTTGTCGAGCTGGGAGGCGGTATCGACGCGCTTATCCGCAAGGAAGATCTCGGCAACGTAAGCGTAGATAGCCTAAAAGTAGGCGACGAGATCGAGGCTGCGATCGCTTTCATCGATGAGAAGAAAAACAGAATCCGCCTAAGCGTGCGCAGACTGGCTCATCAGAAGGAGCGCGAGGCGCTAAACGAGATCAATAACAACGACGACGAGAAGCAAAGCCTAGGGGATCTAATCAAAGATCAACTAAATAAATAATTCCTCCCGCAAGGCATCCCCGCCTTGCGGACCCACTTCAAAAGGTTAAATTTAATGAAAACTATCATAGTCTGCGACGCAATCCACAAAATCGGTTTTGATCTGCTTAAGCAAGAATCGGACGTTAAAGTAATCGACGCTACGAACGTGCCCAAGAGCGAACTTTACGGAATTTTAGGCGATGCGGATGTTGCGATCACCAGAAGCTCTACGGCGGTGGATGAGAAATTCCTTGGCGCGGGCACCAAGCTAAAAGCGATCGTGCGCGCGGGTGTCGGCGTCGACAACTGCGATATCGACGGCTGTTCCAAGCGCGGCATTATTTTGATGAATGTACCTACGGCAAATACCATCGCCGCAGTCGAAATGACTATGTGCCATCTACTAAATGCGGCGCGCAAATATGTAAATTCCTGCAACGATCTGAAAATTAATAGAATTTGGAAGCGCGAGAAGTGGTACGGCACCGAGCTTTATAAAAAGAGCCTCGGCATCATCGGCTTTGGAAATATCGGTTCGCGCGTGGGGGTTCGCGCGCTTGCGTTTGGGATGAACGTCATCGCCTATGATCCGTATATCGAACCCGAAAAAGCCACGAAGCTCGGAGTAAAATATACGAAAAATTTTGATGAAATTTTATCTTGCGACTTCATCACGATCCATACGCCGAAAAATCAAGAGACGATAAATATGGTAGGCGAGCCGCAAATAGCAAAGATGAAAGACGGCGTACGCCTAATAAACTGCGCTAGAGGCGGGCTGTATAATGAAAAAGCGCTCGCAAACAATCTACGCAGCGGCAAGATCGCGTATCTCGGCATCGACGTTTTCGACAAAGAGCCTGCGACCGATCACGAGCTTTTGGATATCGAAAATTTAAGTGCGACTCCGCATCTTGGCGCAAATACGCTCGAATCGCAAAGCAATATCGCCAGGGAAGCCGCGGAGCAGGCGATCAGCGCCGCGCGCGGCTTAAACTATCCAAACGCTTTAAATTTGCCGCTTAAGCTCGAGGATCTGCCGCGCGGTATTGAGCCGTATATAAATTTGGTCTCGAAAATGGCCTATCTTGCGGCGCAGATCAACAAAGGCCCGATCAAATCGATTCGCATCGAGGGCAGTGGCGAGGTGGTGCAGTATCTAAAATCGATGCTCGTTTTTGCAATCGTAGGCGCACTGCACGATTCTTTGGGCGACTCGCTAAATTACGTCAACGCTAAATTTCTTGCGGATGAAAAGGGGATTGAGACGAGCTTCGGCGAGCTTGCAAACAGCGTCTATAAAAGCGAGATCGCGGTAAAAATTATGACCGACGAGGCGATCTCAAACGTCGCAGGTACGGTCTTTGACGGCAGCGAGGAGCGCATCGTAAATATCGGCGGATTTAAGACCGATTTTAAGCCGAAGGGCAAGATGATAATCTTTAAAAACACCGACGTGCCGGGCGTTATCAAATCCGTAAGCACGATCCTAGCCGACGAAAACATCAATATCGCGGACTTCCGCCTAGGCAGAGGCGAGGAGGGGGACGCTTTGGCGGTCATTTTGGTCGATTCCGAAGTGCAAAAAAGCACGCTTGATAAGCTGGCGGCGCTTCAAACCTGCCTAATGGTGCGCTACGCGGCGCTTTAATATTTTCTCGCTTAGGAGGCGGAATTTTAAATTTCGCCTCGTTTTAATTCTTTATAATTTAAATTTACAATTTCAGCTACGACGGCGTTTGATGAGGCGATGCGGGAACGCGTGGCGAGGATTTTGCGGAATTTGACGTAACGTGCAGGCAAGCGCTTGCGATATGTTGCGGTATGCGCTAGGCAGATATGCTTTGGCTCGCGGCTTTTGTAGACACTGCGTGCGCTTTAAATTTAACTCTCGCCGCGAGCTTGCTTTTAAATTTCGTCCTTGCAGATCTTTTTTTAAATTTCATCATCGCGGCGCCGCCGATTAAATTTTCCGCTATGCGAGTTTAGTATCAAAGCTAAGCGTCGCGATACAAAACGCGGTCAAATTTTATTTATTAGACACGGCAAGGCGCTTTTGTCTCAAATTTATTCGTGGCAGACGTTTCACCTCTCTCTAATCATATCGCCCGTTTAAATTTCGGGCAGCCGCCGAGAGATTGCACCGCTGATTAAATTTTACGTTTTTGCCGAAATTATGCTTCGCCGAAAAATTCCGCCCGGCCTAAATTTAGTCGATACAAAATTTCAGCCGT
>NZ_CALKTS010000049.1 GCF_937997595.1 uncultured Campylobacter sp.
ACCGCGGCGCCCGTAAGCTGCTTGCCGAAAAGCGGCGAGTTGCGCGATTTGGACTTATTTAGCGCCTCGTCGTAAACGTAGGAAATCTGCGGATCGATGATCGCGACGTCGGCTAAAAAGCCCTCTTTAATCTCGCCCTTGTCTTTTAAATTTAGAATTTTAGCCGGATTAAACGAGCACAGCCGCACCATGTCTTCAAGGCTGATGACGCCCTCGTTTACGAGCCGCAGCGTAAGCGGCACGAGGGTTTGAAGCCCTAAAATTCCAAACGGCGCGTGGTCGAATTCTACAAATTTATCATCGGTGTTGTGCGGAGCGTGATCGGTCACGATGGCGTCGATTAGACCGCTTTTAAGCGCCTCTCTGATCGCCTGCACGTCGTTTTGAGTGCGAAGCGGCGGCGACATTTTAAAATTCGTATCGTATCCCATCAGCTCGCGCTCATCGAAAGTGAAGTGATGCGGCGTAGCTTCGCAGGTGACGCGGATGCCCTCGCGCTTAGCCTGCTTTATGAGCTTTAGCGACCACGCCGAGCTTACGTGCGCGACATGGATATGCCCGCCCGTCTTTTTGGCAAGCAGCAGATCGCGCGCGATCATGATCTCCTCTTTTTCGCTCGCCATCCCCTTTAGACCTAGGATCGCGCTAACTTTGCCCTCGTTCATTACGCCGCCGTGGCAAAGCGAGCAATCCTCGCTGTGATTTATCACGAACGAGCCGAAGTGCGCGGAGTATTCGAGCGCCTGTCGCATCACGGAGCTGTCGGTCACGGGCAGTCCATCGTCGCTGAAAGCCACGCAGCCGGCTTCCAGCATATCGCCCATCTCGACGATCTTTGCGCCCTTACAGTCCTGCGAGATCGCGCCTATCGGCAGTAGATCAATCAGCCCGCGCTGTTTAGCCTTAGTGATCATCGCGCGAGTGATGCTTGAGTTGTCGTTTACGGGCCTAGTATTTGCCATCGGGAGGCAGGTCGTCACGCCGCCTGCGACCGCAGTTTCGCTGCCGCTGATGACGTCGTCTTTGTATTCGAGCCCGGGATCTCTAAAATGCACGTGCATATCGATAAGCCCCGGCATCACGAGCTTGCCCGCAGCGTCTATGACGCGATCTGCGGCGGGACACTCGCGCGTGATCTTTGAAATTTTATCGCCCTCGATCAGGACGTTCGCCTCCCGGCTGCCGCCCCAATTAACGATCGTGCCGTTTTTTATCAAAATTTTCATCGTGCGCTCCTGTTTAAATTTATCGTATGAAGTATCGCCATTCGCATCGCCTCGCCATTTTCTACCTGATCTAAAACGCAGCTATAGCGCGGATCGTCTGCTACGTCGGAGTTGATCTCCACGCCGCGGTTGATCGGGCCGGGGTGCATTATCATGACGCCCTCTTTCGCAGCTTGCATGCGCCTTGCGGTAAGTCCGAAAAATTTCGAGTATTCGCGCACGCTTGGGAAGCTCGGCTCGCCGTCTTGCCGCTCAAGCTGGATCCTCAGCATAATGATGACGTCGGCGCCCTCGATCGCCTCCTCCACGCTTTTGCATATCGGGCAGCCGAACGCGTCGCAGTCGCGTAGCATCATCGGAGGGCCAAAGAGTCGCACGTTTATGCCGAGCTTTTTCATCGCCCAGATGTCGCTTCTAGCTACGCGCGAGCGAAATATATCGCCGATAATCGCGACGTTTAAATTCTCGATCCTGCCCTTGTGCTCGCTGATCGTAAAAAGATCCAGCAGCGCCTGGCTCGGGTGCTCGTTCAGCCCGTCGCCCGCATTTACGATCGATGCGTCGCAGTTGGCCGCGACAAATTTCGCCGCACCCGAGCAGCTGTGTCGAAGCACGAAGATATCGGTGCGCATCGCCTGCATATTTCTGATGGTGTCGATCAGCGTCTCGCCCTTTTTCGTGCTACTGTCTGCAGCCGTGAAATTTACGCTGTCTGCGCCCAGGCGCTTGGCTGCGATCTCAAAGCTCGTGCGGGTGCGGGTGGAATTTTCAAAAAACGCGTTGATGACCGTTTTGCCGCGAAGCGAGTCGGATTTTTTGACGTCAGAGCGGTTGAGCGCTTTAAACTCGCGCGCCAGATCAATGAAGTCGTAGATGTCCTCGCGGCTCAGATCCTGCGCGCTAAGAAGATGCTTTAGCTTATACATTCCCTCTCCTTTTTTGGGCCGAATTTCAGCCGTAATTGTATAAAAAAATCTCTGATAAAATTTTAAAATTTAAGAGCTGGGCTTAAATTTAGGCGCGGAAATTTTGCTTGAAATTTCATTTGAGTTCGCATACGAAGCGCGAGCGGAATTTTGGGGTAAAATTTAAAAATTTTAGGATTAAATTTGAGCTTTTTGAGCGAAAATTTTAAAAAATCCGTCGCGTCGCTTACGTAAAATTTTAAAGCTTTACGCGCGGCTGGCGGCTAGAAAAACAAAGAATTTAAAGCTTATTTAAATACTTTATATAATTTTTCGCACTATTTTCTACGGCTTGCTCGCTTTTATCGTAAGTAAAGCCGTATGAGACGAAATT
>NZ_CALKTS010000050.1 GCF_937997595.1 uncultured Campylobacter sp.
GCGATTTAAAGGAGGCGAGCCGTGCACATTAGCGAAGGAGTTTTGAGCGCGCCCGTGCTGCTTGCCGGCTGGGCGGTTACGGCGCCTGCGGTAGCGGCGATTTTATGGCGCGTAAGGCAGTCTGAGATCCCTAGGATCGCATGTTTTAGCGCGCTATTTTTCGTCGCATCTTTCGTGCACCTGCCCGTGGGCGTCAGCTCCATGCATTTGATGCTAAGCGGGCTCGTGGGCGCGTTTTTGGGCTCGCGCGCGATCTTGGCGATTTTCGTCGCGCTTTTTTTACAAGGGGTGTTTTTCGGCTTCGGAGGGCTTAGCGTGCTCGGCGTAAATACCGCAGTCATCGGCTTTCCAGCGGTTTTGGGCGGGCTCTTTGCCGCCGCCGCAAAAGCGCAAGAGCTAAAAGCGCGCACGCAAAAAATTTATCTATTTTTGGCGGGCTTAGTGCCGATCGTCTGCTCGATGCTGCTTCTTGATCTCGTGCTTTTCATCAGCGGGCGGGAGTTTTTTGCTATCGCGACGCTCATCTCGCTCGAGGGTGCGATTCTAGCTGTTTTGGAGGGGATCATCACCCTTTTTGCGCTTAGCTTTATTGCGAAATTTTACGGCGGACAGAGGCGATGAGAGCGCTATTTTTCTTAACGGTTTTGATCTCTTTTGCATTTTCGCATGCGCTTCATCTTTTCGCGACGCAAGAGGGCGATAGAGTGGCGATTTATAGCTATTTTTATAAAAATTCTCCCTGCATGCAGTGCGAAGTTTTAATCAGTGTTGACGGGCGCGAAATTTTGCGGACTAAGACCGATAAAGAGGGACTTGCGAGCATACGAATACCCGCTAAAAATTTTACTATTCAAATTTACGGAGGTGCAGGGCACGGCGCGCAGATGGAATTTAGCGCCGAGGACTTTACGCCGCAGGATTCCGGTGATCCTGAAAATTCCACGCCACAAAATTCTGACGTTTCTGAAAATCCTATGCCGCAAAATTTGAACGCCGCTAAAAATTCCGCGTCCGAAAATATTGCGCCGAAAGGCAGTGTGTCTAAAGATAAAATTTCAAGCGCTTCAAAGCCTTTGGAAAATTCCGTCTCGCGAAGCATCTTGCCAAAAGAAAGTCCTAAGGGCGATATTAGGAGCATGGCATTTCAAAGCCAGTCCGCCGAGGCGCCTAAAATCGCGCTTTGTTTGGCCTTGATTTTCGGCTTTTTTGGCTTAATGTGGCTAGCGAAAAGAGCGCGCAAATGAGCCCCGCCGTATCACTGCTCGCGTTTTTTATCTTCAGCTTCGGCGTCGGACTTAGCGGGCAGCTTTATGCGGCGTTTTTTGCCCCGCCGCTACTTCTTTTTGCACTTAAAATTTCGATTGCGCGTGCGGTCTGCACAAGGCTTGCGGTATTAAATATCTTTGCGATTTTAAGCGCGTTAAGCCCCGCCATAGTCGGCAACTACGAGCTTGCGGGCGTGATATTTTTGCGCGCAAATTTGATAATGGCGTTTGCGATTTTGCTATTTTACGGCAAGGATGAATATTTTTTCGCACGCGGATTTTACGGGCTCGGGCTCGGCGAAAAGCTAAGCTCTTTGGTGTATTGCTGCGGGCGATTCGTAAATTTTTTACGCTCGGATTTAGCGAGGCTGCAAGCTCTTTTGCGCATGCGCGGATTTGTAGGGACGAGCGGAATTTTCACCTATAAAATTTATGCGAATTTGATCGGGATTTTAGCGATTTCGGCGCTTGAGCAGGCAAGAAATTTAAGCATGGTGATGAGCGCGCGAGGGCTTTGCGGTAGGCTATTTTACGAACGTCGCGAAGGCTTGAGCGTCTTGGAAGCCTCGTTTTTGGCGTTCGTGCTGGCGTGCGTATTTATTAAAATCGGAGCCATCTTATGAGCTGTTCGCTTAAGGCACTGGGTTTAAGCGCTAAAAACGGCGAGCGAGAAATTTTTCGCGGTGTAAATTTGAGCGTAGGGCATAAGGAAAAAGTGGCGATCTTGGGCGCGAACGGGCAGGGCAAGACGAGCCTGCTTCAAATTTTAGGCGGCCTAAGGCAATGGGGCGAGGGCGAGATCGAGCTTTTCGGCGAGAAGCTTGAGTGTGTGGAGGATTTTATAAAATTTCGCCACGAGATCGGGTTTTTATTTCAAAACAGCGACGATCAATTTTTGTGCGCGAGCGTGTTTGAGGACGTCGCATTTAGCCTGCGTGCGCAAAATGAGCGGTTAAAACGAGCACGAAATGTGGAGCAAAGGCGTGGAATTTTTTCTAAATTTTTTGGTCGTAAGGCGCAAATTTTAAGGCAGGGCAGCGAAAACGACCATCTAAAAAAGCTTGAAATTTTAAGCGAAGAGCAGATCGAGCGCAAGGCGCTAGAGACGCTACGGCGCTTGGGAATCGAACATCTGCGCGAGCGAGTGCCCTTTCATCTAAGCGGCGGCGAGAAAAAGCTAGTGGCACTTGCGGGCGCGCTGGTATGCGAGCCTAGGATACTGCTACTGGACGAGCCTACGACGGCGCTTGATGAGGCGATGCAGGAGCGCGTGGCGGGGATTTTGGCGGGGCTTGACGTAAGCGAAATCATCGTCTCGCACGATAAAAGCTTCATCGATAAAATCGCAGATAAAATTTATTATTTAAAATCTGACGGGCTGTATGAAAGTCCATGATAAAATCATAGATAAATTTATCGTTTAAAATCATGAGGCTTGTATAAGTCCATAATGGCGACCCTTGCGGGATTTGAACCACGCGTTTTCGCACTGAGAATGCAACGTCCTGAGCCACTAGACGAAAAGGTCAAGAAGCCGCATTATAGCGACAAAAACAAAATTTTAGATAAA
>NZ_CALKTS010000051.1 GCF_937997595.1 uncultured Campylobacter sp.
ACGCCTCGTCCATTTTGGGCTCGCTGCAATGCGAAACGCCTGGCTTTGGATGCTCAGAATTGGAGCAAGCGCATACAAACAGCGCTGCGCAGGCGAACAAGAGGGAATTTTTCATTCTGAATCCTTTTAAAAAAAATTTTGTAATTTTATCTTTACAAAACTGAAATTTTACGGAATTTAAAGCGTTTCGGATAAATTTAACGCGCCCTTACGGCGAATATGGCGGCGAGTGCAACGATGAAATTTTAAAATTTCATCGCGCCAAAAGTAGTTGATCAGTAGCCATATCAATAGACAAGCTGCTTTAGTATGCGCTATTTATCGCAGAAGTTTTGTAAAAGGTCTTTGCTTTTGCTACCATTTAAAGATTCATTTTCATCTAGTCCGCAGGGCTCTTAAGTAATGCATATTCTCTGCTTTTAGCTAGTATAAATATCTTATGAATATAAATCTAACGAATATATTACAAATAGCCTTTTTACTGTGTCCAAAATATAAAAGTTCAAATCATTGTTTTATTTAAAAAAAATCAATTGTTTCTATAAATTTATTACTTTGGTTAAGCTGTAAACAAGACTTGATTAAATATAATCATAAGTGCTTTGAGTGTTAGATCATATTCAAAATAAATTATTATTTCAAATGATATTGGTCTATTTTTTAAAAATTTATAGGAATTTTTAAATTTGAGCACTATAAGAAATAAATATATTATATAGAATTTGCAAGACCTCAAGACCTATAATAGGCTTACCGAGCGTTTATATACTAACTAAATTCAAGGGATAAAAATGTTAAGTAACTTTAATATGTCACAGAGTAGTTTTAGGCATATCTATAAAGAGATACGAGATAAAGGCTATATATGTAGCCCGCAGAGAGTATTTATGTGTAATTTAAATAGAGAATTTGGAGAGCTTTGTAAAAAATATGAGTTAGACGATGTTGATATTATGATTATTGGGGATTTTTTTCCATGCAGTCCTAATGCCGACTCATATCTCATTTTTAATACTAATATGATCGCTTATGAAAAAGCAGTAAAAATATTAGAGCGATGTGTAAAGAATGATAGCTTTTTCAACTTTATCTAATTTAGTTTTTTTATGATTCGTTACATTGTATTGATCCATAAAGAGACACTAGTTGACGTGATAATGTGCAAAAATATAAGGAGAGTAAATTTATGACTGATTTGGATGAGACAGAACAAACGATAAAACAAATAGACGAACAGCTAAATCAGATAAAAGACTACGCTAGCCCTGGTAAAATTTCATTATATGGAAATGGTGCTTACCTGTTGGCAGACAAAGTGAAAGAAAGTATTTTGTCTTTAAAGGAATTATCGGCTAAAAGCAGAAAAATACTCGGACGTTTTAATATAATAAAAGAAGAGGATAGGAAATTTTCGCTTAATAATTATGCTTTTAAGCTCGCAAAATCTACGGTAGAAGACATTAAATTTAAACTTTTTTATAAAAATGATCACGAATATGATCAAATTTTAAAAATTATCGCTGCAAGAGAAAGAAATGAAGGCTTTGAATTGTGGCTTGCAGGGATAATAAACGGCTTAAATCAAGATTTTATAGAACATAAAGATATACACCTATTTTTTTATAACCTTGGATACGATGAGCCCCTTTTAGAGGGCATAAAAAGTATAAGCGAATGCAAAAATATTGAAGAAATGCATGACAATACGGAACGATTGCGTAACTATTTAACATCTTTATCTAGCAGGGATATATATTTTATCTTGCTTTACGGGGTTTTAGATGCTAAAAATTTCATACTTAACAAAAAATCGTTTGAGCATGCAACTAATAATTTTAGGGATTTTATAACAAGCTCTATTAATAATTATGTAGAACCCAATATAACCGACGCTTTAGGTATAAATATAAACAGCGATTTGCTCTCAAATATTAAGGCGGGAACGTCAGATAAAGAACTAAATGATTTTATAAGCAAAGCTATAAAACGATATAGAACAAATGATAAAGAAGCGGCATTAAATGACCTCTGGAAGGCTTTTGAAAGACTAAAGATGTATTGCGATGGAAAAGATAAGAAAGAGTCAGTTGAAGAATTAGTAAGTAAATTATCAGAGAATTTTCAATTAGAATTTGTAGCTTCAGATTTAGATAAGTCACTAGATCGAAGAAACATAAATTTTGTGAATACCGAATTTAACATATTGACAAAGATCGGAAATAATTGCCATATTAGGCATTCAGAACCAGAAAATATTAAACTAGCAGAAGAATATCGAGACTACTTCTTTTTTAGGCTATTGGCATTAATTGATCTTTGCTTAAAGGTTATACACAAGAATAACATTTAAAAGGTTGAATTTAACGATTATTCATTTTATTTTATTGCTTTTTGGGCTAAGGAATAGGCTATAAAAGTCGTTGTCTAAGGATAGCATGGTTTTAAATCATGCGGGCTAAGGTTCTAAAATACTGATACAAGTAACATCTAAATTAGAGTAGCTAATGCAATATGTACTATATTGCCAAATCTTATGCTGTCTTAGAAAAACTACTACTTATCTGCAGCATAATGTTATGATCTTTATTTATCGTTTGTATTTGGAAATAGTAAAAATTCTATTGTTAGTAAGAAGTTGCAACCATCTCATCTCATAGGTTAATTGTCTGGCTTAAAATGTTAAAATAATAAGTAATTTTGCTCGCGCTACCAATAGGGCGAAATTTATTATCAAACATCTTTTTATATTTTTAATATACCATTTATGTATATGTGGGCTTTGGCACTGCGATTTAAAAGCTTAAATTTACAAAAGTAAAACCATTTTAGTTTATTTCTTAATGTTGATTTAATGCTAAATTTATATAATCTAAGTCTAGTTATATTTTAAGAGACGATTAAGAATGAAATGTGCTAAGCTTGGAGGCGGATA
>NZ_CALKTS010000052.1 GCF_937997595.1 uncultured Campylobacter sp.
GAATTCTTCGCGGCATGGGCTTGCGGCTTGCTACCTTGCGGTTTAACGCTTTGCGAAGCATCGTGATCTCGCACCCTCATACTTTGCAAAGCTTGATTTTCCGCCATACGATCTTGCGCAGGTTTTTTAAAATTTTTGCTTCCGCTATGCGGACTTGCGTCCTCATCCTTGCTAATGTCCTCGCCTTTGATACGCTGCTCTAGCCTATCTGCGCCATTTGCAATCTTTTCGTAGATCTCTCCACCTACGCGAAACGGCGAGCGGCGCAGCCATTCTTCCAGCCCAAAGTCATCGTGAAATCGCTGCTCCAAATAATAAAGCAGCGAGCCTTGCATAAAAAATGCCGAGAAAAACAGCGCAAAAAGCAGAGTCGAAACAAACCTAAGCATCTAAAATCCCGCGTAGATGAAATTTGGAATTCCGCTTGGCATCAGCGCGAAAATCAGCGTGAAGATCACGCCGAGCGCGAGAGCTTTAGGCAAAAACGGCAGCTCGGCAAAAAGCGCGATCAAAGTATCTTTAAGAGCTGAAATTTTAGGATAAACAAAAATCCCCGCTAATATCACCGCAAGTACCGCTAGCTCGCTAATATCTCCGAAAGCTCGCGCGCGGGTAAAAGCACCTAAAATCGCCGCCGCATCTGGCAGGGAATTAGCGAAAAAAATCCAAGCGAAACTTACAAAAATATAGGTGCAAAAAAGCGCTAAATGCGGATTTAGCGGCTTTACGCCCACTTTGGCAAGACATTTTAAAAATACAAGCGCTGCTCCGTGCAAAAGCCCCCAAATCAAAAAATTTAATCCCGCGCCGTGCCAGATACCAGATAGCGCAAACGCGATTAGCAAATTTACGCAGGTGCGCGCAAAACCCCTGCGCGAGCCGCCAAGCGGGATATAAATATAATCGCGTATAAACGTGGATAAGCTGATATGCCAGCGATCCCAAAACTCGCCTAAATTCTTAGCCGCGTAGGGCATATTAAAATTCTGCGGCAGCTTAAAGCCCATCGCAAGCCCAAGAGCCCGCGCCATATCGATAAAACCGCTAAAATTCGTATAAAGCACCACGCCGTAAAGCAGCAGTGCAGCTAGAATTTGCGCCGCGGAGGACTCAGGCTCGTCGCCGTAAACGCCTGAAATCACATCGCTATAATACGCGCCCAAATAGCCGCTAATAAGCAGCAGCTTAACTAAGGCAAAAATTATAAGCACATAAATTTCATCGGCATTGCCAAAGTGCTTGAAGCGATCAAACTGTGGCAGCACTGGCTCTACGCCCTTGGCAGCGCTAGCGCGCCCGATAGGACCCATCACGACGCTGGGGAAAAACGCTAAAAAGCACGCCAAGCTCAAAAAGCCCTGCTCGCCGCATTCGCGCCTATAAACCGAGACGAAATAGGTGATCGACATAAAAACATAATATGAAATTCCAAGCGGAAACGCCACGCTATCGACGGCACCTAAGTGCAGCGCGGCAAGCGCGGCATTGAAAAACTCCCTGACGTAGCCATAATATTTAAAAAACGCGAGAAAAAATAAGCCGCCAGCAACTGCCGCAAGCATCACCGCACGTGCCTTCGCAGTGGGTAGTGGAATCTGCTTCGCTAGCCCTGCTTTTTGTACTTGCTTGGCTATGCCAGCTTGTTTTGTTGCGCTCATCTGCTTGGCTGCCGCTTTACGCGATAGCTTTTTCTTGTGCGAAGACTGCTTTGCGGGCGGTATGGCTTTTGCGACTACGTAATTAGCGCGCGCGATACATGCACCTGCAAAATATACGAAGGCACTATAGGCTGCAAGCACCAGCGCAAAGCGCGGATTTACGGAGCACATGAAGCCGTAGCTTGCCAGCAGGATCAGAATTTTTTGCGCGAAAATGTGATTTTTGAGCGACCAATAAACGATTAAAAACGCTAAAAAAGCAAGGACAAACTCGGGCGAAAAAAATGTCATTCAATCTTTCCAATTTAAATTTTTAAAGCTCTTGCGGCTTTTAAACGCTCGCGGCGCGAAATTTATACGAAGCGAAAAAGCCAAAAACTTTTTTTTAATCGCTTGCAGCGCGAAATTTTATGCGCAGGTGCGGCATTACGCTGTTAAATGCGCGAATAAATTTAGCGTCCAAATCCTTAGATTCACGGACAGCTTGCATGCAAGCTCTTGCCGCGTGAGCAAAATTCCGCCACAATGGCAAAATTTGAAACGCAAATGAGGGCTCGATGCACGAATAAAATTTTTAAACGCGCTGAGCGCTTTGCCATCAAATTCCCACGAAACCTCGCAAACGCAGTCTCGCAGATTCTACCCGCAGGATTTAAAAATAAGCGCCTTGGAATCATGCCATAATTAGACGCGCGCGATGCTGCTAAAATCCTACAAAATAAAATCTAAAAGCCTAAATTTTGCAGCGATGATAAAATTCCGCCCGTTAAAATCTATCGCGCGAAATTACTAAGTAAATCTCACTTTAAAGCGTGATAGAAACCATCTAAAAGCTGCGCCTTATGAGCCAAAATCATAGCTTTTAATTTTTACTGCAAATTGCAGATCTGCGCCGCCATAAAGGCTCTTTTAATTTTATGGTAACGCAAACGCGCCTTGCGCTAGCCTCGCTCGTTCTTTCTTACAAAAAACACAAGTTAAAATCAATGAGTTCCGCGTCGTAAAATTTTGGCTCTAGACTCGAATTTTAGCACAACAGCGCAAATTCGAGCTCACTAGGCAAAATTAGTCGTAAATTTATGCGCTACATAGATTTTAGTCTGAGCTGAAATTTAACCTAGCAGAGCCGAATCTTGCTTCGCAATCTAACCATTCTAACGAGATAATGTAAATTTTAATTTGCAATTTAAAATTTCTAGCGCAACGATACCGGCTTTGGCTCGCGTTTTGCAATTCTAATCTAGCGGCGCGAAGTTCATAAAGCGGCGCGTAAAATTACAAATTTCAGCGTTTTTTATTCGGCTGGCTAGGTTTGTGTGCGCAAGAACTGATTTGCGAAAATTTTAAAATTTTATCGCTTGCCCCAGCCCGCCTTCAGGGCAATCGCGATAAAATTTACGCTCCACACCTCAAGCAAGCGAGCAGTTGCGATGAAATTCCAAGCTAGCAGTCGAGATGAAATTTTACGTCGCATTTTAAAAAGATCCCGCGCATGCCCAACTGAGAAATCCGTAAATCTCGCGCAAAATTTCACATCGCCGTATTACTTAGCAGCTATCAAATATACTTGCCAAGCAGACGCGTAGAAATCTCTCACCGCCCTTTCATGCTCGTTCGAAGTAAATTTCGCACAGATATTTTAACGGTCCATGCTCGAAATAAACGCTCTACATAATTCTATCGCAAAACGGGACTGCCGGGTGGACTTTTACCCGACAGCAAAGTCTTTTTCTTCGCGGAATTTACCCCTCTGTGCGGATGATTCTTACCGCTTTGACCATATTTTTTAAGCTCGGCTCCACTTCTTCCCATTTGCGCGTTTTTAAGCCGCAGTCCGGGTTGATCCACAGCTGCTCTTTCGGAAGCACCTCAAGCAGCGCGCGGATCTGGCTTACGAGCTCCTGTACGCTAGGAATTCGCGGGCTGTGGATATCGTAAACGCCGGGACCGACCTCCTGCTTGTAGCCGACCGATCTAAAAATTTTAAGCAGCTCGTTGCCGCTGCGAGCGGTCTCGATGCTGATTACGTCGGCGTCCATCGCCTCGATCGTTTTGATGATGTCGTTAAATTCCGAATAGCACATATGCGTGTGGATCTGCGTCTGCGCTCTGGCTGCGCTAACGGCGAGCTTAAAGGCGCTTACGGCAAATTTTTCATACGCAGGAATATTTTCCGCGCGTAGCGGATAGCCCTCTTTAAACGCCGCCTCATCCACTTGAATGATCTTAATGCCCGCGTCTTGCAGATCCGAAATTTCATCAAAAATCGCGAGCGCAAGCTGTTTTACGATCTGCTCGCGAGGCTTATCGTCGCGCACGAAGCTCCAGTTCATCATCGTAACAGGCCCCGTTAGCATGCCTTTCATAATCTTTTTAGTGCGGCTTTGGGCGTATTTGATCCACTCCACGGTCATCGGTTTTGGGCGGCTCACGTCGCCGAAAAGTAGCGGCGGTTTCACGCAACGGCTGCCGTAGCTCTGCACCCAGCCGTTGGCGCTAAACGCGTATCCGCTCATCTGCTCGCCGAAATACTCGACCATATCGTTACGCTCCGGCTCGCCGTGAACCAGTACGTCCAGACCAATCTCATCTTGAAATTTAACGCAGTCGTCGATGTAGGCTTTGATGTCACGCTCGTAGGCTTCGCGGCCAATTAAGCCCTTTTTATAGGCATTTCGGACTTGTCGAAGCTCAGCAGTCTGCGGAAAGGAGCCGATCGTAGTGGTAGGTAAAATTCCATATCCAAGCTCTTTTTTCTGCACCTTGATGCGATCCTCGTAGCGATCGG
>NZ_CALKTS010000053.1 GCF_937997595.1 uncultured Campylobacter sp.
CAGATCCCGCTCATGCGCTTTCAGACGGGCCGAATATGCTAAATCTACAGCAGCTCGAGCGCATCGTAGCGCAGACGTTCGCGATTCAAAAAGCGCTCGGATTTTAAAATTTTAATATATTGGCAAAATTTGCTTTTTATTGATGCCTATTGAAAGGCGGTTTGAAATTTTAACGCTCGCCGAACGAGCGTTAAAATTTTTATAATACACGCATGGTTTACACTCAAAAATGTAAAAACATCTAAGCATAAATCGATAGACTTATCATTGCGCTTGATCATTGTCTGTTTTACCAAAAAATTCAAACTTTCAAGTTTATAAATTTTTAAGCCTTAAATTTAAAAATTTCGCCCACCTCGATGCCTAAAATTTTTGAAATTTTATAAATATGCTCTAAATTGAAATGCTTGTCGTAGCGGCAGCTCTCGCAGTTTGAGTAAAACGCGACCGACTTTATATCCATACTTAGCGCCATATCCAGCTGGCTCATACCCTTGCTTTCGCGTAGTTTACGGACGTTGGCGGAGATTTGAAGATAAAAATTTTGTATCTCGTCGCCGTCAAAAAAGGTTAAATTTTCACTCATTTTTTTATCCTATAGGTAAAGTAAAAATTAAACTTTATTTGGATAAAATCCGCAAATCTATATCCTATAGGATAAGTAATTAGTAAATTTCTAGAGAAAGGAGAAGAAATGAGCGCCACTATAAATCAATATGAAAAGCTATTCGGCAAAATTGTTGAAGCTGTCGCAGGTCGAACTTGCGCTTGCTTTTGCTCATGCAGTTGTGGCATGTGCGTATGCTCGTGCCGCGGGCGCAGAAGTGAAAACGACGAAATTGCATGGGAAATATGCTAAAAATTTATCGGCGGACCAAAATCCGCCGATACTATTTCAAGGATTTTTATGATTTTTTCAAAATATGGCTTCGCCTTTCATGTAGGTAATGATGTAGCATTATATAACTCTTTAAGGATGAAGCCGATCTATTTAAGCGATAACAAATTTAAGAAAATAAAAGAGACCGTTGACAAAAACGTGAAATTATCACAAGATTTAAAATGCGAAATCGATGAATTGATAAAGTATAAAATTTTAGTCAAAGAGGGCGATGATGAAAAAATTTTAAATTTTGTAAAATCGGTTATTCCTCAGCCGCAAATAAACGTATGCTATTTTATTTTAAGCGAACAATGTAATCTGGCCTGTAAATATTGCTTTTTAGGCAACAATAATCAGGAAAAGAGAAAGCGCTTCAAAAAAGAAAATATGAGTAAGCAAATGGCAATGGATGGAATTTTATTTTTCATAAAACAGCTCGAAAGTGCAAATTTCGATGAAAATTCCAAGCCTACCATTTTATTTTACGGTGGCGAACCACTTTTAAATTTCAAAACACTTGTTTTTATAGTAAATAAAATTAACGAGCTTAAAAAGAGTTGTAAAGTTTTAGAAAAAGTTGAATTCGATTTGATTACAAACGGGCTCTTATTAAACAAACAAAGGCTTTTAAAGCTAAACGAACTTGGCGTAAATATCGGTATTTCGATAGACGGTTGTAATGACGAAACAAATAAAATGCGCGTGGATGTCGGCGGAAATTTTGTATTTGAAAA